>NZ_JRNX01000108.1 GCF_000786645.1 Halobacillus sp. BBL2006 | reverse complement strand
TCGAGTAAGCGGAGCGAAAAATAGTGCAGTTGCTTTGTTGCCAGCTGCCATTTTAGCTGATTCTCCAGTCAAAATTGAAGGCCTTCCTGACATTTCTGATGTTGGGATCTTATCTGATTTACTCAGGGAAATTGGTGGGGAAGTACACAAAGATGGAAGAAACATCAGTATCGACCCTTCCAATATGGTTGCCATGCCTCTTCCGAATGGAAAAGTTAAAAAGCTGAGGGCCTCTTATTACTTCATGGGCGCGATGCTGGGCCGTTTTAATAAAGCGGTTATTGGACTTCCGGGAGGCTGTCACTTAGGACCTCGTCCGATCGATCAGCACATTAAGGGCTTTGAAGCTTTAGGAGCTGAAGTGACAAATGAACAAGGAGCCATTTACCTGAGAGCGAAAGAGCTGCGTGGTGCCAGAATCTATTTGGATGTCGTCAGTGTCGGAGCAACGATCAATATTATGCTTGCCGCTGTACGAGCCAAAGGGAAAACGGTTATTGAAAATGCAGCGAAAGAGCCAGAAATCATTGATGTAGCGACTTTGCTTACAAGCATGGGCGCGAAAATTAAAGGGGCAGGGACGGACGTTATCCGCATTGAAGGCGTGAACAACTTATCTGGTTGTCTTCATACCATCATCCCTGACCGTATTGAAGCTGGAACTTACACGATCATGGCTGCAGCCCAGGGAGAGGAAATGATCATCGACAACGTTATTCCTCAGCACTTGGAGTCACTTTTGGCCAAGCTTCGTGAAATGGGCGTTACAATTGAGGAGAATGATGAACAACTCTATGTGAAACCAGGCAAGAAACTGAAAGCTGTCGATATTAAGACGCTGGTTTATCCTGGATTTCCTACAGATCTTCAACAGCCCTTTACTTCTTTACTAACAAAGGCAGAAGGTACCGGCATTGTGACCGACACGATTTATCAAGCTCGGTTCAAGCACATTGATGAATTACGCCGCATGAATGCTTCGATTAAGGTAGAAGGGGGATCAGCCATAGTATCTGGTCCATCTAAACTTCAGGCGGCAAAAGTGAAAGCCTCTGATTTACGTGCCGGCGCAGCCCTTGTCATCGCTGGATTGATGGCTGAAGGTGTTACCGAAATTACGGGCGTCGATCACATCGAGAGAGGTTACGAAAACATTACGAATAAGCTGATTGAACTTGGAGCAAACGTCTGGTATGAGGAGATGTCAGACGAAGAAGTTGAACAATTCCAGAATTCTTGATTTAAAAACCAATTTCATGGGGAGATGAGGAATAATTAATCTTATAACTCAAGATGGGGAGAGATTACCATGGAAAGAAGTTTATCAATGGAATTAGTACGAGTGACGGAAGCGGCAGCAACTTGCTCGGTGTAAAACATGGGCATTGAAGATGTAGACCGTGTCCTTTACATGGATGACTTCTGTGGAGGAGCTGACGCGATATTCGCGGCCACTGGTGTCATAGATGGCGAATTGCTTCAAGGTGTACAATTTAAAGGGCAAAAGGCAACGACACAGACTCTCGTTATGCGAGCTAAATCTGGTACAGTCCGATTCATAGACGGAAACCATAGTTTGAAGAAAAAACCTAACCTAGTAATTAAACCATAATGTTCTATAGGAAGCCGGTATAATCGGCTTCCTCCTATTCTACGTAAACTTACCTCTGCTGACCTACCTGAAAAAAATCTTAAATTGGGATTGAATCCCCGAATAGACAAGAGTACAATAAAGATTGTTTGTTAGAGAGACAAATCTCCGTAAGCTTCTAAACTATTACTTCACTCAACTTCTCCTATTTCTTCTAATCCATACATTCAAGAGAAGTCATTTGTTTTTTAATAGCAAGCTTACATTGGATCGACCATCAAGAATAAAGAAAAATATATAAAAGTGGTGATTATGTGGCAGATTTAACAATCTCCAATCTAGAGACGATGACTTTGAAGGGACTTTATGAGAAAGCGAGACAATACAAAGTCTCTTACTATGCGAAGTTAACAAAAAGAGAATTGATTTTTTCCATTCTTAAAGCTCAAGCAGAAAAAGATGGCTTTTTATTTATGGATGGTATCTTAGAGATCATTCCATCCGAAGGGTTCGGTTTTTTAAGGCCGATTAACTACTCTCCGAGTGCTGAGGATATTTATATATCTGCGTCACAAATTCGCAGATTTGATTTGAGAAATGGAGATAAAGTGTCAGGGAAAGTACGTCCTCCGAAAGAAAATGAACGTTACTACGGTTTGTTGCATGTAGATGCTGTAAATGGAGAGGATCCTGATTCTGCTAAAGAACGTGTCCACTTCCCGGCTTTGACTCCACTGTATCCGGATCGTCAGATGAAACTGGAAACAGAACCGAAGATGCTTTCGACTCGAATTATGGACGTCATGTCTCCGGTAGGGTATGGGCAGCGCGGATTGATCGTCGCTCCACCAAAAGCAGGAAAAACGATGCTATTGAAGCAAATAGCCAATAGCATTTCTACAAACCATCCGGAATCAAAACTGATCATCTTACTTGTGGATGAACGACCAGAAGAGGTGACGGACATTGAGCGTTCTGTCGATGCAGACGTTGATGTCGTCAGCTCTACATTTGATGAAGTACCTGAGAACCACATCAAAGTATCTGAATTGGTTCTAGAGCGCGCGATGCGTCTTGTCGAGCATAAGCGTGATGTCATTGTACTAATGGATAGTATTACGAGACTTGCCCGTGCCTACAACCTGGTTATTCCACCAAGTGGCCGGACATTATCAGGAGGAATTGATCCTGCAGCCTTCCACCGTCCAAAACGCTTTTTCGGTGCGGCAAGGAATATTGAAGAAGGCGGAAGCTTGACGATCTTAGCTACGGCGCTTGTCGACACTGGGTCACGCATGGATGATGTTATTTACGAAGAATTCAAAGGAACCGGGAACATGGAGCTTCACCTTGATCGTAGTCTTGCTGAGCGTCGTATTTTCCCTGCGATTGATATTTTACGTTCTGGAACTCGTAAAGAAGAATTGCTTCTGCAAAAAGAATACCTGGATAAAATATGGGCGATTCGAAAAACATTATCCGATACGCCAGACTTTGCTGATCGTTTCTTGCGCCGCTTAAAAGCTTCGAAGAATAATGAAGAATTTTTTGAGTTGATGAATAAGGATATGCAAGGAAAATCCTCGCAAGGCCGCCGCACACAATCGTCTTATAAAGGATAACCGATTTTTGACAAATGTCGATCCTATGTTGCATTAGGGTTTCTACCCTGTTATAATCTTTCTATGTGAGTTTCAGTAAAAGGTGTAACGACTAACCTTCAACGGCTCTTACAATAACTCTGTTTCCAAAGGATTCAGGGCAAAAAGGAGTGGAAGAACATGAAAACAGGAATTCATCCAGAATACCGTAAAGTTGTATTCCTAGACACAAGTTCTAATTTCAAGTTTCTAACCGGATCTACTCAAACATCCGAAGAAACGATCGAGTGGGAAGATGGAAACACGTATCCATTGATCCGCGTAGAGATTAGTTCTGCGTCTCACCCGTTCTACACAGGTAAACAAAAAGCTGACAAAGCTGGTGGCCGTGTGGATCGCTTCAAGAAAAAATATAACCTTTCATAATAATGAGTGGTCGTCTTATGGACGACCACTGCATCATTTTGAACAAAAACAGGCAAATTGTCTTTTGAGTTTGCCTGTTTTTTTGTCAAAAAAAGGTCATCCTCTTCTAAAACATAATTGAACCTATGCTGTAGCTATATTTTCTACTTTATAGTTTTGCTTATGTTTTAAAGGTGAGGGAGGACCTTTGTTTTCAAGTCCTTATAATTCGGAGCTGTCCTTGATGGTGCATGAACGATCGATCTTTCGTTCAGCCGATTGTCAGGAGGGCTCTTTTTTGATGAATACATTGGTGTGGACAGTGCGAGAAGGGAGCGACGTTGGACGTGTATGTAATGAAGCAAAGTGGATGGGTTGAGGTCATTTGTGGAAGTATGTTTAGCGGGAAATCAGAGGAGTTGATTCGTCGAGTCCGCCGTGCAACATTTGGAAACTTGACGGTAAGAGTTTTTAAACCGGCTATCGATGACCGCTATAAGGAAGATGCAGTGGTATCTCATAATGGTACTTCCGTATTAGCTCGCCCTGTAAAGGATTCCCTTGATATTCTCAACCTTGTGGATAATGAGGTAGACGTGGTAGGGATTGATGAAGTTCAATTCTTCGATAATAATATTGTGGAAGTTGTGGAATGCCTCGCTGATCGAGGAATTCGAGTGATTGTAGCTGGTCTCGATACAGATTTCCGTGGTGAACCATTCGGACAAATGCCTGACTTGATGGCGCTTAGTGAGAGCGTGACCAAGCTTAATGCGATTTGCCCTGTATGCGGTTCGCCGGCTAGTCGGACACAGCGTCTCATCAATGGAGAGCCAGCGTCTTATGATGATCCGATTATCTTAGTTGGGGCTTCAGAATCCTATGAACCAAGATGCCGTCATCACCATAAGGTTCCTAATAAGCCCAGGCAACAGGAAGTGAAGGCAGCTTACGCTGAAAACCGTTGATTAACCTGCCAAACCGGCAGCTCAGAAGAGCTGCCGGTTTTTTTGATGGTGAATTTTGTTGGTACCAGGCACCGTTTTTTTCTTTTTCGGTACCTGGTACCGAAAAGCGTGTTTGTGGTGTCAGGTACGCATGGGGGTCCTATGGGTACCTGACACCGCTTCGACACCGCTTCGACATCGCTTCGCTAATCTCTTCATCATCTGAAGCCATTATCCCTGCTGGGTATCTCGACTCATTCTGATCCAGGTGGGCTATCGATGTGCTCGATTTCGTTTAAGAACCCATTATGTGTGGAAAAATTGTAGCAATATGCTTCAAAAAGGACTGTATTTTTATGGATAAACGTTCAATCCAATCCGAACTTTCAAGTTACATAGGAAAACTCCTGCGTGATAATTTTGGTAAAGGGCCGTCTTCAGTTTTTGTATCCATCGAAGAACCTTACATCACGATTTACTTGAAGGGGTTTTTAGCTCCTATGGAAAAAGTTCTTGTCAACCAGAATAATACTTCTAATGTAGAGGAGACCCGTGATCTACTCATGCAAGAGCTCATTCCGGATATTAAAGCTACGCTAAGGGCGGTAGCAGGGATCGAAATAGAATCTTTATACTACGATTGGTCTCTATCGAACCGCTCTGGAATGATCGTTGGTATTATGAATGTAAGCCCGATGCTGGACGAAAACAATGAAAATTACGAGCAAAAACAAACGGTTCATGATGAAATTGAGAAAATAAGCCGCCATGCCGAAAAAGCTCCCGAAATGATCCGTTCATTTTTATTGAACAATCGGACATTGATTATTGAACGACAAGGGATATTTGTAGCGATTGAAAAGGAAATGATTCGGTTAGGTTTTCAAGAACACTTGAAAATTGCAAAAAGGCACTTGGAAAAGAGGCTTCTTCACCTGTCTTCATTTGAATCCATCCTCCAAACCAGGATCGAAGATGTCTTTTTAGATTGGGATTTCAACCTTGACCGAAGTTATATCATTTTTATTTTCAAACCGACGGACATGAAAACGTAGAACGGAGTAGGACTTCATGACTCCTTACAAAGAAAGGAGCAAGAGTGATGTCTTTGACAAATTCAGAAATCCTCCAAAAAAAATCAAATCTTTTGAAAGAGTGCGCAGATGCTTATGCCTATGCAGTTGAAGTCGTTTGTAAGGAAAGTTTTACCGCGGAGGCGATCAATCAATCGTGCACAGAAATTTGCAGGAATTGCGCAAAAGAGTGCGCAGCATTAGGGAGTGATCCTCAAGAAGACAGGGTTTACGCCATGTGTATGGAGTATGCCTCTTTATGTGAAGAGCTGCTAAAGTACAATAACGGGTCAACTCATGAAAGAATGAGGAAGTCTATATAACCAGTGCTTTCCATATCCCCCTTTATTTATGTAGTGTTCTGTACTATACTATGGTTAGGGATAAATTAAAAACACTTTATCCTTAAACCTTATTCTTTCACATTTGATTAAATTTTAATAAAGATCCGGTTGGATTGAGCTAGACAATAGAGCTAGACAAAAGCCGAGAAGAATCTCCTTGGGGGACTTCTCGGCTTTTTTAATTTCCAAAAAATGTGATCGTCTATAAATACAACAAAGAAAGGAGTCATTTATGACTTACCGTATTGTTGGAGTTGACGAACAACATATTGTCATTGAATTTTGGAAAAATAACGAGGAAATTACGTTTGAGAAATATGAAGAAGCTGAAAAATATAGGCGCTATATTCTAAGTAAGGCTGTGATTCCACGCAAATATGAACTTGAAATCATCCCTATAGAAGAAATGGCTCTAAGCTAACGTACATAATCACCTCTTGCTCGGTTAACAATAACCGTAAAAAGAGAAGAGGTGATTGTATATGTTACGAGCCTTGACGGTTATAATGCTTTCTATATTCTTTATGACTGCATGCGGATTGCAGATGGATAAATATCAAGGTCAGACGAGCAGAGATGATGTGGAAAATATGGGCATGAATGAAAGAGTGACAACAGATACTGAAAATCCCAGGTTAATCAAATATGTAGGGGACACCTGGGGGTTGAAGCAAGACCGGGAGCTCATTAAAAAGACTGTGAATGATATGCCGGGAGTCACTGTTAAACGCGTGATCATAGAAGCGAGTCGGGTTTGGGTGACCGTGGATATAGATGGAGAAGATAAATTATCAAAAGCGGAACTGGAAGATTGGAAAGACGAAATTCACCAGGCGGTTTATAAAGCTGTCCCGCGATATGACATCAATGTAAAAGTTAGTTAATTGGAACAGGCGTACCTGGTACCGAAGATCATCTTTTCGGTACCAGGTACCTTTTTCTTC
>NZ_JRNX01000984.1 GCF_000786645.1 Halobacillus sp. BBL2006 | reverse complement strand
GAAAAAACAAAACAAGAAGTTCAATCTCTAGGCAGAGAAGCTTATGGAATTTGCAAAGACATCAATGATTACCAAGAAATTAAAGAAGAAGTAGAAAAGCTGAGGAATGGGCGCCAAATTGATGTCTGGGTCAATAACGCTGGAATGAACATAAGAAGTAAAGCTGAAGAAGTAATCGAAGAAGAATGGGATACGATCGTTTCCACCAACATGAAAAGCGCATTCTTCCTTTCACAGTATGCTGGACGGGTGATGAAGGAGCGTAAAGAAGGCAAAATCATCAATATTTCTTCTGTAGGTGGACATACTGCTTTGCGTACGGGTGTGGTGTATGCCATGACGAAAAGTGCACTTATCCAAATGACGAAGAATCTAGCGCTTGAGTGGGGGAAATATCAAATTAATGTTAATGCCATCGGTCCTTGGTATTTTCCTACAGCACTAACGGAAGAACTCCTGCAGAACGAAGAGTATGTGCAGTCCATTCTAGAACGAACTCCTCTGAACCGAATTGGTAAGTTGGAAGAGTTATCTGGAGCTGCTGTTTTTTTAGCTTCAGATGCTGGTAACTATATGACTGGGCAGACATTGTTTGTAGATGGAGGAATGACCATATACGGATTTTAAATTTAAAAAAGCGAACGTTCAAATCGAACGTTCGCTTTTTTATACTTTTATAGCCTAGCATTTAATTTACCTTATTCCTTTAAAGCTCCCGATTATTGAAGACTCAGTTTCGAGATAATGGCTGTTTCCGTTGCCTTGGATAGAGAAAGGAGTGCCGGGAAATCACTCGCTTTCCGTGGTCGGGCACTGAGCCTCCTCAGGCTCCGCCGAAGCCACTGAAAAAGTGTTGTATTAACAGAAAG
>NZ_JRNX01000983.1 GCF_000786645.1 Halobacillus sp. BBL2006 | reverse complement strand
TCCTGATACAATTGGACCGATAAGAAGCGCTCGTCCGTATTACTTTGAGATTGCTTCAGGATTTGACTCGGTGTACGTCTATCACGGAGCATCCACAGCTATCAATCGTCAAGTCGCTGCCAATGGCATCCATTACTTGGACGGCACAATGTACGACGACAATGGATGGCTGTTCAAGCGTAGTCCTGAACGTTCAGCGCCCCATAATTCCTATTTGCTTACATCGGGACTGGAAGAAGCGTTGACGAATAAAGACTATCCAAAGACTCGAAAAATTGAACCACTCCCATTTTCAAAAGAGAAACAACCAATAAAAGGACAGGATGTTGACAACGTAACGATCACGTATTCGGAATCTCCTCAAGAAGTTGTAACGTTCACGTACGATCAGGAGCAAGAGAAGTTTTTACGATCAAGCGACGGTGAATCTACAGTCGATGCTTCGAACAATGAGCGGATCGCCGTCAATAATGTCCTGATTGTCGAGACTGCTCATCAGATCATCGATAGTAAAGGGCGCCGGGACATCGATTTAACATCCGGTGGAAAAGGGTATTTGATCCAAAAGGGTCAAATGAAAGAGATACAATGGCAAAATGTCGATGGACGCATTTTGCCTTATGACAATGATGAACCTCTTGGATTCCTTCCAGGACAAACATGGGTGAACATCATTCCGGAAAATGCAGCCGTCACAGCTAACGAATAGAGGAGGACTGATGCTATGCAAATAGATAAACTACGAGGAAAAACGCTCGACCAACTTTTTGAAGCGATTCTTTCACTAAAAAATG
>NZ_JRNX01000982.1 GCF_000786645.1 Halobacillus sp. BBL2006 | reverse complement strand
ACAAAAAAATAAAACAGCACAAGAGAGCATAACCAATGACTACCAAACCAAACATTTCAGATCGCTTCATAAGCATCCCTCTCCCTACCCTATTTTGTTGTAAAAAAAGAATACCACCAGAATATCAGAGGGTCTATAGGTTTCTTAAACAAAGCTATGGTTCTACAAAACTTCCTTTGATCGGTAATGATAGAGGGCTAGATCCCGACAAAACAAGTCGAATGAGTGATCTTCTATCAAACTAAACTAGAAAATAAAAAAAGCCCCTCATGGCCTTCCCTTTTTCCGGGAACCTGAGGGGCTTTCGATTGCTTATACTTCTACCGTCCAATTATACGTATCTTCTTTTCTACCGCGTTGAATACCAGTAATCGTGTCGTAGAGCTTTTGGGAAAGCGGGCCGATTTCGTTGTCATTGATGACCATTTGCTTGCCGTTCCAATTCAGCTTGCCGACTGGAGATATAACGGCTGCCGTTCCGGTACCAAACGCTTCTTCAAGCTTACCGTCCTCATAGGCCTGGTAAAGCTCTTCAACCGAAATTTTCCGTTCGGTGACGGGAACATCCCACTCATTCAACACTTCAAGGATTGACGTCCGTGTGATTCCGCGCAGGATGCTGCCACTTAACTCTGGCGTCACAACTTCGCCGTCAATTTTGAAAAAGATGTTCATGCTGCCGACTTCTTCAATATAGCGTTTTTCAATACCGTCAAGCCACAATACATCATTGTTTCCTGTTTGGCTCGCTTTCGCCTGCGCCTGGTATCCGGATGAATAGTTTCCGGCTGTTTTTGCCATACCGGTTCCGCCTTTTACGGCGCGGGTGAATTTCTCTTCAACATTGATTGTGACAGGGTGAATGCCGCCGGAGAAATAAGGTCCTACCGGAGACAGGATAATCATGAACGTGTACATTTTCGAAGGGGCAACTGCAAGACTCGGCTCCGTCGCAATGATGAACGGACGAATGTAAAGCGATGTTCCTTCAAAGGAAGGCACCCAGTCCTTCTCGATGCTGACGAGCTCTTTCAAGTAGCCCATCACTTCTTCTTCGTCAATCGGCGGAATGCTCAAGCGATCGCTGGATTGGTTCAGACGCTCCAGGTTCTTGTCCGGACG
>NZ_JRNX01000981.1 GCF_000786645.1 Halobacillus sp. BBL2006 | reverse complement strand
GGCTAATATTATTAATAAAAAGCACCGGGCTTTGCAGTTATGCAAAGCCCGGTGCTTTATCATGTTGTGGCTATTTATTTTTTAATAGTGTTATGATAATATAGTGGACTGCAATTTGTTAAAAAAGGAGTACAAAGCCCATGATTTATTTAGACAATAGCGCTACGACCCATCCGTTGCCAGAAGTGCTGGAAAGCTATCAAAAGGTAGCCGATCAATATTATGCTAATCCTTCGTCTGTCCATCGCTTCGGAAGTGAAGCCGAGCGCCTGTTACAACATTCCCGTAATCAGGCTGCTCAATTATTAGGGGTAGATCCATATGAAGTGGTTTTCACTTCTGGTGGCACAGAAGGGAACAATATGGCTATAAAAGGCATAGCTTTTATGCACCAGGCAAGAGGAAAGCATTTGATCACTTCAAAAATAGAGCATCCCTCTGTTTTGGAGTCTTACCGTGCGTTGGAGTCCTTGGGTTTTGAAGTTACTTATATAGATGTTGACGTAAATGGAGAGGTCGATCCTAAGAACGTGGAGAAAGCCATACGTGAAGATACCATTCTGGTTAGTATCATGTCTGTAAACAATGAATTAGGTACGGTTCAGCCCATTCATGAAATCGGAACAATAGTAAGAAAAT
>NZ_JRNX01000980.1 GCF_000786645.1 Halobacillus sp. BBL2006 | reverse complement strand
CCAGATGGAACCCTGCTACAGGTGAAAAATTAGAGGGAATTCCGGTCCCAGCTCTTAACGTCACATGCTGTGTATTTGGCGGGAAGGATATGAATGAATTGTTCATTACAACAGCAAGAAAAGACATGAGTGAAGAAAAGTTGCAGGAATATCCACAAGCAGGTGGACTCTTTAAAGTGAAAACAAATGTCCGTGGCTGTGAGTCTTTCCCCTTTAAAGGGTGAATCGTTAAAAAGCATCTCTATTGAGAGGTGCTTTTTTATGGTTATGAAGAAATAGGTAATGAAAGGTATTCAACTAAAGTGCAGTTGTCTGGAAGACTTGATTTCGAGATATTTGTGTGTGGAATAAGCGGCGTTGGGGAAGGAGTCGCTTTCCGTGGGCGTCCGCCCTGCGGGATCTCACTCTGTACTCTCATCCCACAGGAGTCTCCCCCTTCCCCAACGCCCCTTGCCAAGTGGTCATCTCGATATCATACTTGCGCTAATTGCACGATTTATTGAGGAAGCTTTGCTGCAAAGCTGGAGATTTAGTCGTTCCAAGCACTACCACATCGACGATAACGCAGTTCCTGGAAAAATATTCTATAAACTCTCCTTCCTATATAAGGTGGGCCGTTCATTGCTAAAAAAGCAGGGTTGACGGGGAAACGGCGAGACTCCCGCGGGAGAAGGGGCTAGGCAAGATCCCGGAAAGCGAGTCGTTTCCCCTTCAA
>NZ_JRNX01000979.1 GCF_000786645.1 Halobacillus sp. BBL2006 | reverse complement strand
TGTCCTTTGTCAATGGAATACACGGCCCCACGCACAATTTCAGCAATATATGCACCAGCATTGACCGCGATGGCAATAATTGAGGCCGTAATTTTATCAATATTAAAACCTAATAAGTCCGGAAGACCGAAATAGATAAATAGAATTTGAGCCAGAATCGGTGTTCCTCGTAATACTTCCACATAAATCGATGAAATCACATAAATGAATTTGTTTTTTGATAATCGTGCGAGTCCGACAATGGCTCCAAGGATGAAGCCGAAAAGTAATCCTACCCCTGTTATGAGAAGGGTGTATCCTAACCCTTGCCATAAGAAGGGCATGACCCGTACAAAGTGCGAATCTAAAAATGCTTCCATGTGAAGTGACGCCCCTTATCTATGAATGTATTTTTGCCGCGATGTTAGTAAACAGAAGGGAAAAGCGTAACAAGTATTGTACCTGCCACGCTTTTCTGGCTTCATTTATTATTCGGATGCTTCTGTGCCGTATTTACGCTCTCCAAACCATTCTTCGTAAATGTCATCATACGTTCCATTATCGATCAATGTTTGAAGGGCTTCGTTTACGTCACCCACAAGTTCAGATCCTTTTGGAAAAGCGATTCCGTACTGCTCCCCTTGAAGAATATCTCCAACGGTCTTCAGTTCACCTTTAGCGTCATTATTCACATAGTATTTCACGTTAGGCACATCATACATGACGGCATCCACACGGCCAGCTTGAAGGTCCATATAG
>NZ_JRNX01000107.1 GCF_000786645.1 Halobacillus sp. BBL2006 | reverse complement strand
CAGGTGACATCGATCTTAAATAATTGGGCTGGGCATTTCGGCATCTACTTGAAACGGACGTCTCAAGAGCGTTTTATGGCTGTGATGAACCAGGAAATTCTTCGCTCTTTAGAAAAAGCCAAATTTGAAATTCTTGATGAAGTGCGTGAGTTAATCACAGATCAAAATGTACCGCTGACGTTAAGCTTCGGAATCGGTGTAGGACCAGTCAATCTCCCTGAGCTTGGAGAATTGGCCCAGTCCAGTTTAGACCTTGCACTCGGTCGTGGTGGGGACCAGGTTGCCATTAAGGATGATTCAGGAAAAGTACGCTTCTACGGCGGAAAGACGAATCCTATGGAAAAAAGGACCCGTGTCCGTGCGCGAGTCATTTCCCATGCCATGAAAGAGCTGGTTCAGGAAAGTGAAAAAGTCCTGATTATGGGACATAAATCTCCAGATATGGATTCGATCGGCGCTTCGATCGGCATTTTGAAAATTGCCCAGGCCAATGATAAAAAAGGGGCCATCGTGCTGGATCCTGATGATATCGATACAGGAGTTCAGCGCATGGTGGAAGAAATCGAGAAGGATGAAGATCTCTGGCCTCATTTCATAACACCTGAAGATGCCATTGAAGAAGTTTCCAATAACTCGTTGCTGGTTGTTGTGGATACGCACAAGCCATCCTTAGTGATGGAAGAAAAGCTACTATCGAAAACAGAGCATGTCGTTGTTATCGACCACCACCGACGAGCAGAAGAGTTTATATCAGATCCGACACTTGTTTACATGGAGCCGTATGCTTCATCGACAGCTGAGCTCGTTACGGAATTGCTTGAATATCAACCGAAGAAGCTGAAGTTATCCATGCTTGAATCGACGGCGTTGTTAGCCGGAATTATTGTAGATACGAAAAGCTTTACGCTGAGAACAGGATCGCGAACATTTGATGCAGCTTCTTATTTACGTTCCAAAGGGGCAGATACGGTTCAAGTCCAGAAATTTATGAAAGAGGACCTGAACGTTTATGTCAGAAGAAGCAAGCTGATTGAAAAAGCGAATATTTACCGCGATGGAATTGCCATATCGACAGGCGATACAGGACAGACTTACGGCCCCGTGATCATTGCTCAAGCGGCCGATACGCTGCTCACGATGAGCGGCATTGTCGCTTCATTTGTCATCTCTGATCGTGATGATGGACGGGTGGGCATTAGTGCCCGTTCATTAGGGGACATAAACGTCCAGGTGATCATGGAAAGAATGAACGGTGGAGGACATTTGACGAATGCAGCGACGCAATTAGAAGACACAACAATTGAAGATGCAAAAGCATTGTTGCAAGATATTATTGATGAATATTTTGAAGGGGGAGACTCAGAATGAAAGTAATTTTCACTGCGGATGTTAAAGGTAAAGGAAAAAAAGGCGAAATCAAGAACGTAAATGATGGATACGCCCGTAACTATCTTTTAAAAAACAATTTAGCCGTTGAAGCTACAAAAGGCAACATGCAGGCGCAGAAGGCGAAAGATGCTAAAAAAGAACAGCTTGCCCAAGAAGAAGTAGATGAAGCGAAGAAATTGAAAGAGACGCTTGCTGATTTGGAAGTTAAATTAACGGCTAAATCAGGCGACAGCGGCCGTCTGTTTGGTTCCATTACAAGTAAGCAGATTGCAGAAGAACTGAAGAAATCCCATAACATTAAAATTGACAAGCGTAAGATCGAACTTGATGACCCGATTCGTACGCTTGGATATACAGATGTACCTGTCAAACTTCATCCGGATGTGACAGGGAACATTCGTGTCCACGTTGAAGAGAAATAGAGAATCATAGATTGGAAGTACTTTTCCTCTTATGATCTATCCGTTTGACGTGGTGCCCTATTCAGGTTCAACGCCTGCGCTTTTATCTAGAGGAGGAAATGCTAGTGAGTGAATTATGGAATGATCGCACACCGCCCCATAATATAGAAGCTGAACAAGCC
>NZ_JRNX01000978.1 GCF_000786645.1 Halobacillus sp. BBL2006 | reverse complement strand
ATTTATTTGTTTTTTGATAAAGGGCACAATTGACTTACGACTCCCTTCATCCCACATCGCTTTACTTTTGGAGTTCCAAAACTCTGCCCGATCGTTCCAGATTTTTTCTGCTTCTACATGCCAATTAAAACCTTCAGTCATGCTCATCCCCCCTGCACTTCATCTATCTCTACTTCCATTATAAAGAAACAGACCAAAAATAAAAAATTTTTTAAAAGGAGAATAGGCATCAAGCAAGGGTTTTTCAATCCTAGGGTGAAATGGTAAGGATTGCATAACACATCTATCTCAGTTATGATGTAAACACAATATAAGCTAATAAAAACTAACAAAAACACTATATATAGTACCCGCGAACAGAAGATGCCAATAGGCTTAATAGGGAATCCGGTGTGAATCCGGAGCTGCCCCCGCAACTGTATGCACTCGCGAAATGGATAATCCACTGTACTGCCTGTACGGGAAGGACCAAAGTAGAATCGAGTGTGAGTCAGGAGACCTGTCTTCGTTCGCAAAAGTTTCAACTTCTTCGGGGATTGAGAAGATGAATCGATGAAATGAAGGCTTCCTTATGCTATTCTCTTCGTTTCA
>NZ_JRNX01000977.1 GCF_000786645.1 Halobacillus sp. BBL2006 | reverse complement strand
ATACCCTTTTATTTGACCGTAGCATTGGCCGGCTTTATCGCTGCCTTGATCATGCCTAGAATTCCACCATTGTCCCGTAAAGCAGACACCTACGTGAATGAAGAAGCGGATGATGACAGCGAAGAAGTACCTGACCATCACAACGTCTTCACATATGGGTATGCAAAAGCTGTAGAACAAGGAAGCAAATCGACGGGAGTAAAAGAGTTCTTCAAGCAAGGGGCTCAAAACATTCTTGATATGTGGATGGGAGTGGCACCGATTGTAATGGCTCTTGGTACCATTGCGCTTGTAATCGCTGAGTTCACTCCATTTTTCTCATGGCTCGGTGTACCCTTCATTCCGCTGCTTGAACTTATGCAAGTTCCTTATGCACAAGAAGCATCAGAAACTATCCTTGTCGGATTTGCAGATATGTTCCTGCCTGCATTGATCGGAGCATCGATTGAAAGTGAAATGACTCGATTCATCATTGCTTGTTTATCCGTAACTCAACTGATTTATATGTCAGAGGTCGGTGGCTTGCTGTTAGGATCAAAAGTGCCTGTTAACTTAAAGGACTTATTCATTATCTTTCTTGAGCGGACAATCATCACACTGCCTATCATTACACTTGTCGCTCACCTGCTGTTTTAAGAAAAGCTCCTTTAGATAAGCAGTTTCTTTAGCAAAATAACTAAGAACCCAGATGTTCATTCAAGAAACGTGCAGGATTGTTGAAGACTCAATTTCGAGATAACCGGGGTTCGTTGCTGCATTGAGGCTCAGGGTTGGTTGGGAAGCAGCTCGCTTTCCTGCGGGGATGACGGCAAGCCTTCTCGAGCTTCGCTCTTCGGGGTCTCGCCAGCCAATCCATTCCCGCGGGAGTCTCACAGCTTCCCAACCAACCCATTCGATGTAT
>NZ_JRNX01000976.1 GCF_000786645.1 Halobacillus sp. BBL2006 | reverse complement strand
CTTGAGGAAGAAGAAAACAAACGCCGCCGCTCTATTGCAGATGCAGAAGCGTATGAAGTGACGAAGCGTGCGCAGGCAGAAGCTGAGAATGAGCGAATTAAGGGTGAATCCGAAGCGGAAGTCATTCGTCAGCGTGGTATTGCGGAAGCAGAGTCCAAAGAACGTATGGCGAAAGCTATGGAACATTATGGGGAAGCGGCTATTATGGAAATGCTAATTAGTGTCCTGCCGGAATATGCAGAGAAAGTTTCTGCACCGCTCTCTCAAATTAAGGATATGAAAGTGATCGATATGGGAGGATCCAATTCTCAAGGTGGATCAGCCAAGGTTGCAAATAGTGTAACGTCAACGATGCTTGGCATCCAAGAATCTTTGAAGGAAACGACTGGGATGGATTTAAAGGCAATGCTTGAAAGTTATGTCTCTCGTGGAAATGTGAACGACTTTGGACAGAAAGAGAACCAAACTTTTGAAGAGGCTTCTGCAACAAAAGAAGAAGACCTTTCTTTTGATGAAGAG
>NZ_JRNX01000975.1 GCF_000786645.1 Halobacillus sp. BBL2006 | reverse complement strand
GAAGTGTGTCGTGACCGTTTTTCTAAAAAGACTTCCTTCTTTTTATGGATTCAGGCTGAACTTGTTGTCATGGCCACCGACTTAGCTGAGTTCATAGGAGCGGCGTTAGGGTTATACTTAATTTTCAATATCCCGATGGTGACTGCTGCGCTGATCGCAGCTGTCGGTTCATTCGCTATTTTAGAGCTGCAAAGAAGAGGAGTTCGTCCCTTAGAAGCAATTATCACCGGTATGATATTTGTTGTCGTCATTGCTTTCGGAATTCAGGTGTTTTATGCTCAGCCGCAAGCTGGACCGATGTTAGCCGGTATGTTCACGCCAAGGTTCGAAGGGGTAGACAGCATCCTTCTATCCGCAGGAATGCTTGGAGCGACCGTTATGCCACATGCCATTTATTTACACTCCGCGCTGACTCAAAAGAGAATCGTTGGAAAAAACGAAGCCGAGCGAAAACGGATTTTCAGGTTTGAAATTGTTGATGTGGTCATTGCCATGCTGATTGCAGGTGCCATTAACGCAAGTATGCTGATCGTTGCTGCTGCATTATTCAATAAAAATGGATTGAACGTAGAAGATTTGGATGTAGCATTCCATCAATTTGACCAACTGTTAGGTCCGGCAGCGGCCATTTTATTCGGCATTGGTTTATTGTCGGCAGGACTATCAAGTTCATCGGTCGGTACCATGTCTGGTGATATTATCATGCAAGGGTACATTCGGAGGAGAATCCCTATTTATTTGCGGAGATTTATTACGATGGCTCCTCCTTTGACGATAATTCTCATGGGAATAAATCCGACAAAAGCCCTTGTGATGAGCCAGGTCGTCTTGTCCTTCGGGATCGCTTTTGCCTTAGTTCCATTAATTCTTTTTACGAGTAACAAAAAGTTGATGAGATCGCTCGTAAATAAGAAACTCACGACAATGATTGCCTGGATTATTGCTGCGCTGATCATCGTCCTGAATCTCTTCCTTCTGTATCAAACGTTGTTTGGGTAGTGGGTCGTAATAATTGGAAGAGGCTAGGACATAAGTGAAAGTATCCAATCTAAAGACGAATGACTAAGGATAGGGAAGTTTAGAAGTAACCGATTGTTTTGAACGACCGCTTCGGAAATACACTTCGCTTTTCGCGGGCGGCTGGTGAGCCTCCTTCTGCTGCGCACTGCGGGGTTTCACCGATGCCTTCCTCTCGCAGAAGTCTCCGTGTATTTCCTACGCTGGTTTGGGGCTAGATCCTTCTTTTACATGCTCAGTTTTCGTCAGCGCAGACAGAATGCGAAGACTCCTACTTTTCCGCAAGGAGGCT
>NZ_JRNX01000974.1 GCF_000786645.1 Halobacillus sp. BBL2006 | reverse complement strand
TGGCGGGTACAGTAACAAAACAGATTAATAACATTGCGAATCTTCCTCAGCAATTGAAAGAAACAGCTAAGCAGGCAGAGCAGAAGATTGAACAAAAGGATATGGGGATGCTGTCAACAGATGCTCTCAGTCGTAAAGTGAATAGCTTTTTCGGTGATTTCATCCAAACGATCAGCGATAATATCTCACAGGTTGTATCAGCTGCAGCAGGAGCTACGACTGTATTGATCATCGTTCCTGTAGTTCTTTTTTTCCTATTAAAAGATGGGCACAGGTTGATTCCATTTTTAAAGCAAGCATTTCCGAGACGGTTTAAACAAGAGGGCGTGAACTTACTGAGAGATGTGGACAAAACATTGGCAGCCTATTTGATCGGTCAAGTAACTGTGGCATTTGTAGACGGGGTACTTGCGTATATCGGCTTCCTGCTCATCGGACTGGATTATGCGCTAGTGCTTTCGATGTTCATTGTCGTAACGGCGATTATCCCGTTTTTCGGTCCGATCATAGGGACAATTCCAGCGCTTG
>NZ_JRNX01000973.1 GCF_000786645.1 Halobacillus sp. BBL2006 | reverse complement strand
TGTAGCCGGTTCACTGCAGGTGCTTGGACAGCCCCTTGGCATCGGCCAAGGCTTTAACCCGACATGTCAGGCCGCACGCGGCATTAGCTTGTGGGCCCAACACGCACCTGGGTTCTTACTCGAGATCATCCCGCGTGCTGCTCGTGATGGCGATCTGGACTTTACTTTTGAAGGTACTCCGATCCATTCGAAGGATTTGAGCGGCGGACTTGCACCTGATTTGGATAAAGAACTGGATCCGGTATCGCTCGTCCTAGTCCCACACCTTGATCGTATCTATAGTGAGATGATGTCGAGAGTGGCGCTGCGAGGCGAAGATGGACACCGCTGGGTCAACCCCGCCTTTTACGGTAACTGGGTGCAAAAAGGCTTCAGCTCTGTGTTCGATCCGATCACCGGATATGTCGTCGATTATACTGGTTTCGTAAAACTGTTTTACGCGACGCACCACCCCGAATACAATGATGAATATGAATTGATCTATCCGAACCCTGTCGGCATCTTCATTACGAATGTGCACGGAAAGCTCCTCGGTCTCCATGCCGTATCGATTAC
>NZ_JRNX01000972.1 GCF_000786645.1 Halobacillus sp. BBL2006 | reverse complement strand
GCCTCTTCTTTCGTTTTTTTCTTTTAGCTTAAAACACTCTTGATCTGTTCAATTGCCCAATCGAGATCTTCTTTATCAATGACGAGTGGCGGGGCGAAGCGGATGACATTTTGATGGGTTTCTTTACAGAGTAACCCTCTTTCCTTCAATTGTTCACAATACTTACGAGCGGGTTCTGTCATCTCGACTCCTATGAAGAGGCCTTTGCCTCGTACTTCTTTGATTTTTGGATTATCGATCGATTTCAATTTTTCCATCATGTAATTTCCGAGCTCGAGGGAACGGTCGACAAGATTTTCTTCCTCAAGCACTTCTAAGGATGCGACAGAGACAGCACAAGCAAGAGGGTTTCCGCCGAAAGTCGAACCGTGAGATCCTGGGTTGAAAACACCGAGGACTTCTTTGTTGGCAACCACACAGGAAATTGGGAACACGCCGCCACCAAGTGCTTTTCCTAATATGAGCATATCAGGGCTTACATCTTCCCAATCACAAGCGAACATCTTTCCACTTCTGCCAAGACCTGCCTGAATTTCATCGGCAATAAATAAGACGTTGTTTTCGTGACACACCTCATATGCTTCCTTCAAGAATCCTTCCGGAGGCATCACAATACCGGCTTCACCTTGAATGGGTTCAAGCAGGAACCCTGCCGTATTTTCAGTGATAGCTTCTTTAAGTGCTTCCACATCTCCGTAAGGGACAAGCTTAATCCCTGGAAGCATCGGTCCGAAGCCGCGTTTGTATTCTTCTTCTGATGATAGAGAAACAGCGCTCATTGTGCGGCCGTGAAAATTCCCTGTACATGCGATAATTTCCGCTTGATCCTCTTTCACTTTCTTAACATCGTACGCCCAGCGTCTCGCCGCTTTGATTGCTGTTTCAACTGCCTCTGCACCCGTGTTCATTGGAAGAGCCATTTCTTTGTTGGTAATTTTACATATTTTCTCATACCAAGGGCCAAGCTGATCATTATGAAAAGCTCTTGATGTCAAGGTGACTCGGCTTGCTTGATCAGTCAAGGCTTGAATGATTTTTGGATGACGGTGCCCCTGATTGACAGCGGAGTAAGCGCTTAACATATCCATATAACGATTACCTTCAGGATCTTCTACCCATACCCCTTCCGCTTTAGCGATAACGATTGGAAGCGGGTGGTAGTTTTTCGCACCATATTCCTGCGTTTGATCGATAATTTGTTGACTTGAAACAACCATTGTATCCCTCCAATTTCATTAAATCTCCATCCATTATAACAGGTTTAGTTTTAATTTTCTTACGACTCAGAAAATTAACCCGTATGGACATATAGTTAGGAATCACTCCAGTTAACGTGGTATTATTATATGCGTAAATGATATAAGTAAAGGAGGAAAAATCATGGCACACTTACATATTACCTCTTGGGTAATCGCTTTCGTGTTAGTTGCACTTGTTACAACGTTTACAAGAGCTGGAAACGAAAAGGCAGCAAAGATTTCTCATATGATTTTACGGCTTGATTATT
>NZ_JRNX01000106.1 GCF_000786645.1 Halobacillus sp. BBL2006 | reverse complement strand
CAGCTGTTATCTCGAAACTGAGTCTTCAACAATCGGGAACTTTAGTGGTATAAGGAATCCAACTATCTTGATGACCATAGCTATAAACAAAAGAAAAGAAGAGCCCTATGGACTCTTCTTTATTCATACCTATTCTTTGTTCTTCGGGCAAAGTCTACAAACTGGAATTTATCAGGCCTATGCCTTGACTCTGTAAATTGGAAAAGCGTTACATCTGCTAAATACACGTAACTTCGGATCACGACCACTTGTTGATGTCCACTCAAATCAAGAAGAGATTCGTCCTCTTCTGTTACAGGTTCTACGACAATTTCTTTTTTGGCAAAGCTAATCTCTAGTCCTAAATTGTTTTCAATGTATTCATAGATGGATTGTTCCGCAATCTTTTTATTCAAGTTAGGTACAAGGTCTTCTTTGATATAATCTTTATCTAAGATAATTCTTTCCCCTGCAATCTCCCTCGAACGTACGATTTTCCAAAGTTTATGATCTTCCGTACAGTTCATTCGTTGGGCAAGTGATTCACTTGCTGAACCTAAGGTCAGCTCATGTACATAGGTTCGGAAACCTTGACCCAGCTGGTCTGAAAGCTCTTTAAAACTTGTAAGACCTGATACAGGAAATTCAAACTTACTATGGTCAAGAACGACCGAACCTTTGCCTCGAATCTTTTGTATATACCCGTTTTGAGCGAGTATATTTAATGCTTTACGAATGGTTTCCCGGGACGTTTGAAAAAGGTTACTCAATTCATGCTCAGAAGGGAGAGTTTCGCCTGGCTGGAACTTTCCACGTTGAATCATTTGCACGAGTTCATTGTAGATCACTAGAAATTTATTTTTCATGTTTTATCACCAGTCATATTATATCAGTGGCTTGATAAATGATAAACAATGGACTCATAAGGGCGAAGACGAATGTTAGAGTAATCTTCACTTGAATCTTCGTAGTTACTAATTAAAATTTCAGCCGTTCCTTTTACATTCAATTGTTCAGGTAGTGTAAACTTCGCGTCTTTTCCATAGAAATTATTGATGACAAGTAAATGTTCTCCATTCCATTCACGTATATAAGCAAACAACTGGTCATCCTCAGGAGTGATCAGCTGATAATCTCCATGTGTAATAACATCATAATTCTTTCTTAACTGAATAAGGTCGCGATAATAATGAAAAATAGAGTTTTCGGTACTTTTCACTATTTCAGCGTTTACTTCTTTATAATTATCGGCGACATCAATCCATGGATTGCCTTCTGTAAATCCTGCATTCTCACTTGCATCCCATTGGACTGGAGTACGAGAGTTATCACGGGATTTTTGCTTCAGAATAGCCATGATTTTGTCTTCGCTTACTCCTTTTCCTTTAAATTCTTGATACATGTTCAAAGATTCAACATCTTTATACTTTTCAATAGAATCAAAACCAGGATTGGTCATACCGATCTCTTCGCCCTGATAAATATAAGGTGTGCCTTGCATCATATGAATGGTCGTTGCTAACATTTTGGCTGATTTGTCCGGATAGTTTTTATCATCACCAAATCTGGATAGAACTCTAGGCTGATCGTGATTGCACCAAAAGAGGGCATTCCATCCATTACCTTTATTCATTTCTTGCTGCCATTTAGATAGGATTTGTTTCAATTCGTGAAAGTCAAAATCGGCGACAGTCCACTTTTCACCGTTCGGATAATCTACCTTCAAGTGATGGAAGTTAAACGTCATACTTAGCTCGTTGCGTTCTGGAGCTGTATATTTGATACAGTGATCAATCGTCGTTGAAGACATTTCCCCAACCGTCATCAAATCGTATGGTTCGAATACTTCACGGTTCATTTCCTGCATGTATTCATGGACTCGGGGGCCATCGGTATAAAATTTACGCCCGTCGCCTGGAGCTACACTTCCATCGTCGTTGGGAAACTCCTGGTTTTTAGAGATGAGATTGATCACGTCCAATCGGAATCCATCCACACCTTTTTCACCCCAGAATCTCATCATTTCATAAAGCTCACTTCTCACTTGTTCATTTTCCCAGTTCAAATCCGCCTGGGTGACGTCAAACAGGTGCAAATAATATTGCCCTGTCTGCTCGTCAAATTGCCAAGCACTGCCTCCGAATTTTGATTTCCAATTCGAAGGTTCCTGTCCGTCCACAGGATCTTTCCAAATATAGTAGTCTCTGTAAGGATTGTCCTTGGACTTGCTAGACTCCTGGAACCACTCATGCTCTGTCGATGTATGATTAATCACGATGTCCATGATCAGCTTCATGCCTCGTCGATGAGTTTCCTCTAGTAATAATTCAAAGTCCTTCATTGACCCATACTCTTCATGAATATCATAGTAATCGCTGATATCATACCCATTATCATTTTGAGGAGATTTGTACATTGGGGTCAGCCATAGCACATCTACCCCGAGTTCATGTAAATAGTCGAGTTTTTCAATAATCCCTTGAATATCGCCTACTCCATTTCCCGTCGTGTCATTGAAACTCTTAGGGTAGATCTGATACACAACTGCTTTTTTCCACCAAGGTTGTTCAGTCAATTTTCACACCACCGTTCTTCATTTTATACATCTTTTTTACGCTTAGCATAAAGGTACGTTCCTACGAGCGGAAGGACAATTACAATGACCATACCAATCGCAAAATCAAACCAATATTCAGCTACAATAGAGAAGATCCCTGGCACACCACCAACGCCGATGGAGCTTGCTACAACCCCCTGGGATGAAATATATAATCCAGCGATGGCTGATGAAGAAATAGCGAATATAAATGGATATTTGAATCGCAGATTAACCCCGAACAAAGCAGGCTCTGTGATTCCTAACCAGGCTGAAACACCTGTTGAAAAACCAAGTCCCCTCAATTTCTCATCTTTAGATGCTGCCATGATCGCGAAGGCAGCTGAACCTTGGGCGATGTTAGATAGTGCAAGCATCGGCCATAGGAAAGTTGTCCCTGTACTACCGACAAGCTGAATATCAACAGCTAAGAATGTGTGGTGCATTCCAGTAATGACAAGTACACCATACAGTCCACCGTAAATCAGTCCACCTAACCATGCGAATGTATCAAAAGTAGCTACAAGACCGTCTGTGATCCAGTTACCAATGGCGAATGTAACCGGTCCAATAATAATAAATGTAAGAAATCCAGTTACAAGAAGCGCTATGGGACCTACAAATAGAAGCTGTACACTATCTGGAATTCTTTTACGTAAAAACAGCTCAATTTTTGTTAATAAGTATGATGCTACAAGAACAGGTAACACTTGTCCCTGGTAACCAATTTTCTCGACGTCCATACCGAACAAGTTCCATGTTGGTACGTTTCCTTCTTTTACTGCCTCACCATAGGACCAGGCATTTAACAAATCTGGGTGAACGAGAATCAACCCAATAACAATACCAAGAATCGGACTACCTCCGAATTTCTTAACGGCCGACCAACCGATCAGTCCTGGTAAGAATACGAACGCCGTGTTAGCTATGATGATGATCATGTTAGCTATGTCTGACCATTGCGGATAGACATCAATGACAGATTGTTCGTCAAAGAAAATCCCAGGAGAAGTTAAAATGTTATTAATACCGAGCAATAAACCAGCTGTAACAATGGCTGGAAGGATCGGAATAAAAATATCCGCTAACGTCTTAATGGCTCTTTGAAGCGGATTCATTTTTTGACTGGAGGCTTCTTTGACCTCTTCTTTCGTTTGTTCTCCAATACCCGCTAAAGCAATGAACTCCTTATAGACTTTATCCACTGTTCCTTGGCCAATGACAATTTGGAACTGTCCATTTGTAGAAAAAGAACCTTTTACGGCATCAATATTATTCAGCTTCTCTTGATCTACGATTCCTTCATCAATAAGTGCAAGACGGAGACGTGTAACACAGTGAGTAGCTGCAGAAATATTTCCTTTTCCGCCAATGGCTTCTAAAATTTGTTCGGCCTGCTGTTTATGATTCATTTTAATTCCTCCCTCATGTAGATCACTTAGTATTCACAGTCATCAAGTTCGTGGCTCCTGAGGTCACTTGCTGTTCATCGTTCAGTTGAACAGCAAATTCATCACTATTCGTAATGATAATTGGCGTCACCGTGCTTTTAGCCTTTTCTTTTACAAGGTCGATATCAAAAGTGATCAGCTTGTCCCCTGCTTTCACTTTATCGCCTTGAGAAACAAATGCTTCGAAGCCTTCTCCTTCCATAGCAACGGTTTCTAAACCGATATGGATGAGAATTTCTGCCCCGCTCTTCGTCTTGATCCCTACCGCATGCTTGGTGGGAAAAAGTTGAACGATTTCACCATCAACCGGGCTTACCACCTCTCCTTTAGCTGGATCAATAGCAATTCCCTCTCCCATCATCTTTTGTGAAAATACTGGATCTGGTACTTCCTCTAAAGCTACAAGCTCTCCTGATACTGGTGCTGTAAGAATTACAGATTTACCTTTATTTCCAAACAACTTTTTAAACATCTTCCACTTCCTCCTTAAACGCTTACATTTCTACCGTACACACAAACTTGTATATACACCAACTAACTATGATTATAATTTGTATATACAAGCAATGCAACCCTTATTCTTTATTAACTCATATCACTCAAAGTGAACGATGAAACGCATCTGACAAAATACGGCAAATTTTTCGAGCTTATTTCTTTGATCTTGCTATTTTTTGTGTTACATATATTTAGGGTTACGAAATAAATAATTGGAAGAAGGGATTTATTATCCTTACGAAAGAACAACGAGCACGAAAGAATTTATGGATCATGTGGTTTGCGAATTTTTTCATTGCTAGCAGCATAACGATGGTCTTGCCTTTTTTGTCTTTATATATAGAAGAACTTGGTGATTTCTCAGCTTCCTATGTTCAAACATGGTCTGGATGGGTGTTCGGAATCACCTTCGTTACAGCATTCATTTTTTCACCAATCTGGGGGAAGATCGGCGACCGTTACGGACGCAAAAAAATCCTTATCCTTTCAGCCTCAGGTCTTGCTTTATCTGTTTTATTGATGGGCTTTGTAAGTTCTGTATGGCAATTATTTTTCTTGCGTCTTTTTATGGGTGTCTTCACTGGATTCATCCCTATGTCCCAGGCGTTGATTTCTACACAAACCCCTAAAAATATTGCCGGTCAGGTATTAGGGACTTTACAAACCGGAAGCATTACCGGAAGCCTTCTTGGCCCCATGCTGGGAGGATGGATTGCTGATATCATCGGATATTCAACAACTTTCCAGTTTGTATCAATCACGGTAGGCATTTCTGCGATCATTGTGTTTTTCGGTATCCATGAACAAAAAGTAGAAAAAGAGGATGAACAAGAACAGTCATCTTACAGTTCTAAAGAAGTACTCACTCACATCTTTAAACATCCGGTTTTAATGGTGGTGATGATTATCTCTCTATTTGTGCAAATTGCTCACTTCAGCATTCAACCCATCCTGTCATTATTTGTGGGTGAATTACATGGGCCAGAAAATTTAGCACTATTCTCTGGAATCGCTTTTTCTGCTGCTGGTCTCGGTAATCTGATGATGGCACGACGCTGGGGACGAATTGCCGATCGCAAAGGATACGTAAAAATATTGGTCTTTCTTTTGTTTATGGCTGGAATCGTATATATTCCCGCAGCCTTTGTAACAAGTATCTGGCAGTTAGTTCTATTACGTTTCTTACTTGGCGTATCTATCGGCGGAATTATTCCGGTGAGAACCGCATATATTCGCCAGGAAGCGCCCGTTGCCATGCAGGGAGAAGTCCTCGGTTACAACACGAGCATTCGTTTTCTCGGCAACATTATCGGTCCGGCTATGGGAGGAATGCTTTCCGGTGCTTTTGGATTTTCAGCTGTGTTCTTTGTGACAAGCGCATTGCTGCTGTCTTGCGGTTTCTTGATGCTCATCACATTGCAAAAAGAATCATCATCCGCAAGGGAATTGCACAGTTATTCTTAGCTTAGCCACAGAACTAATCGTTTTTAGTGACGACAATCTGTTAAGATAGGTGTAAAGACACTACGAGGAGGTAACGGGATGAAACGCGTCTTAATCAACATCGATTATACGAATGATTTCGTTGCAGACGAAGGAGCTCTGACTTGTGGAGAACCTGGCCAAAGAATAGAGGAGAATGTTACAAACCTTACAGAGAGTTTTATAAAAACCAATGACTATACCGTATTCGCGATTGATGTCCATGAAGAAGGAGACCCCCACCATCCTGAATCAAAGCTGTTCCCCCCTCATAACCTTCGAGGGACTAAGGGCAGAGAACTTTACGGACGCTTACAAAATGTCTATGAGGGAAACGCATCGAAGGAGAATGTATATTACATTGATAAAACGCGTTACAGCGCTTTTGCTGGTACAGATTTGGATATGAAACTCAGAGAAAGAAACATTCGGGAAGTTCATTTGATAGGTGTCTGTACAGATATTTGTGTTCTTCATACTGCGATTGACGCTTACAACCTTGGGTACAAGATCGTCGTCTATAAGGAAGCTGTAGCAAGCTTCAATCAGACCGGGCATGAGTGGTCTCTAGGTCACTTTGAATCCGTATTAGGCGCGACAATCAAATAAAGTGTTTACAAAAATCACCACCTCAGGTCATCC
>NZ_JRNX01000971.1 GCF_000786645.1 Halobacillus sp. BBL2006 | reverse complement strand
TTGCTTTAGGGTTTGCCTTCTTGGCCTACAGTGCAAGTTCACTCATCCAGGCAAGTGGACTGCTTGCTGTTTATGTAGCTGCTGTCTTTATTGGCAATGCAGAACTTGCTTACCGCTACTCGATTCTCAGGTTTCATGAAGGATTCGGTTGGATGGCGCAAATCTTAATGTTCATCATCCTGGGGTTATTTGTCTTCCCTTCGGAAGTGTTTACCCTCCCTGTCATGTTTGACGGACTTATGGTGGCGCTCGTATTAATTTTCGTTGCCAGACCGATCGCGACTTTTATCAGTTTGGCAGCGTTCAAGTTCGATTCCAAAGAGAAACTGTTCCTTTCGTGGGCAGGACTTCGTGGAGCTGTACCGATCGTTCTCGCTATTTTCCCTATGCTTGCCGAGGTAGAGAATAGCCAGGTTATCTTCAATGTTGTCTTTTTTACTGTGTTAACGTCAACGCTCATGCAAGGGTCGTCGATTACATGGCTGGCTGAAAGGTTCAAGTTGGTTTCAGATAAACTGACGAACCCGATTCATTCTCTTGAGCTGATCTCTATCGGAAAAGCAAACGTAGAGATGATGGAGTTCGAGGTCATGGCTCACAATCAAATTGTGGGGCAGACGCTTGAAAATATGGAATTGCCTGATCGTGCACTGATCAATGCGATCATACGTGATGGAGATGTCATTACCCCGTATGGTCAGACAGAAATAAAGACAGGAGACACCTTATACATCCTTGTTTCAAGGAGCAGTAAAAAAGAAGTACGGAAACTGTTAGAAGCGGTGAGGACACAAAACATAGAGAACGAAAAAAGCCGAGCTTGAGGCAGCTCGGCTTTTTTCGTAGCAGCTATGATATTTGGGGTGTTTCATTATGATATGAAGAGTACACTTAATATTATAGGGAACAAGCCATAATTTGTAAACCTTTTCT
>NZ_JRNX01000970.1 GCF_000786645.1 Halobacillus sp. BBL2006 | reverse complement strand
TCTACTGCAGGGTCATCGCTGCCAAGCGCTTCGATACCGAATTGAACGAATTGTCGCTGTCTACCTTGTTGAGGACGCTCATAACGGAACATCGGTCCAATATAAAAGTATTTGGTCGGCTGATTCGGCAGTCCATAAACTTTATTCTGAACATAAGAACGAACAACTGAAGCCGTCCCTTCAGGCCGAAGGGTGATGCTCCTTTCGCCTCGATCCTCAAACGTGTACATCTCCTTTTGGACAATATCCGTGCTATCTCCTACTCCTCGTTGGAAAAGCTCGGTATGCTCAAAGATCGGTGTTCTGATTTCTTTATAGTGATAACGACGGCACAAGTCCGTCAATTGCTGTTCTACATATTGCCATTTTTCAGAAGTACCAGGCAGGATATCCTGTGTACCTCGAGGGGCGTTTATACTCATCTGATCTCCTCCTTAAAATAAACCAACCATATATTCCCACAAAAAAAGTTCCCGTCCCTTTTCCTTGTATCGGAAAAGGGACGGGAACTCTCCCGCGTTGCCACCCTGATTGAAGCAAAGCTTCCACTCAAAAACAGTTAACGCCTGTTTACGTCCACACCTACTAACCTTCGATATGGCACCTAAGAAATGTCTTTCACCAGACCATTACAAGGGATTGCTTTCAGCCTATTGGCAATCCTTCTCTGTTTGTATGGGAAACTGGCTACTTTTTTCCTCAATGGCTTTAGTCGATTCATTATAGAATTGATTACTATCATATAGCCTTTATGAATCCAATGTCAAGTTGTCTAAAAAAATAATCAAAAA
>NZ_JRNX01000969.1 GCF_000786645.1 Halobacillus sp. BBL2006 | reverse complement strand
CCACCCCTGACTCTAAATACAGCAACGAATCCCGAATATCTCGAAAAATCGAGTCTTCCGCAATCCTTCACGTTAGCGGAATAACGTTTATGATTCTGTAAACCTATCACTAGGTTTTAATTTCCTTCTGTTCGTTTGCGTCGTTTTCTAAATAAAAGCCAGCCAATCACTCCTATAGCAAGAAGCAGCACAAGAATAGGAGAATATCCGATGACAAACACTACGACCCAAGAGAAAAAGTTTACAAGGCCATTTATTGAACTAAAGAAAGCCTGCTTCGTTTTTTCCCACGTGTTCAACTCTTTGCTTTCAACTTTCGGAACAACAACTTTCGTTTCTCTGATGTTGAGAGTGATAGTAGAAAAATCGCTTTGATTTTCTAAATAGTTCATCTGTCCTTTAAGCGTTTCAATTTCGGACTGGACACGTTCGAGATCTTGAGAAATTTTAATGAGGTCTTCCGTAGCTTCCGCTTGTTCTAGAAAAGTGAGTAAACGTGTTTCTACTTTTTCTTTAGCTTCTAAACGGGATTCCAAATCCACATATTCTTTTGTCACATCGCGGCCCGAGACGTTCCTGGATTGAATGGAATCGCTGATGTCCTCAAACCCTGAGAGTAAAGTTTCGAAGTTATTCTGGGGTACTCTAAGACGAATAAAGCCTTCACGGTTGCCACGTTCCGTTTTGTGTACGTTTGTTTCGATGATATAAGCTTCATTTT
>NZ_JRNX01000968.1 GCF_000786645.1 Halobacillus sp. BBL2006 | reverse complement strand
AAAAGATAAATAAAAAACTTGAATCCACATGAGATCCAAGCTTTCGTATCTGGGGTCAAATGATACATCCCTCATACTATTCGGATTTTCTGAATAATGATAGAAGCTTTTCAAACAGACCGCCTTCAGCCTTTTGTTTGACCACCTCTTCTAAACGGTGATTGAAGTCATTTTGAGAACGCCATTCTTTTTTCTGTTCATCTCTCATATGTTGTAATTCTTCTTGTAACATCTCACTTCGTTCTCTTTCTTGTTCAAGCAGTTGTTCATAGTGCTGCTCTTGCTGCTTTGTCATCTTTTCAAGCTTGGCTTGAGTTTTTTGCGCAGAATTCCCAACCCCGGAACTGATCACATGGTGGTCTTGTTGAAGCCTCGAAACCGTTGTTTTAAGTTCTGCCATATCGTTTGATAATTGGGCGTTCATTTCACGTGAAGCAGCTAACTCTTTGGAGATGAACATTAAAAACTCTTTAAGCTGATTTGGATCTTGGAGCGTATCGCCATATGTATCGTTTACAGCTACTTCTTTACTGGGATTCTCCAATCTATCCTTCTGCAGTTGTACGAGTTCCTTAGCTATATCGTCCAAAGGCTTGTCCGTATCACGAATCGCGATGAGTGCTTCTACATCGGAGCGAACAAAAATGCGGCGATCGCGATCTTTAAAAAACTCATATCCATAGCGCTCTAGGATTTGCCCATATTTTCGGACGGTCGGTGTGGCAATACCTACTTCTTCGGCCACTTCCTTAGTAGTGTAAGCTCTCTCATTCGATTTAATATCGTGTCGCATATCGGACCCCCTTTTCCCTTAAATATGAAGGCTACGCGGGAATTTTGCAAGTGTATATCGCCGAGCGATACAAAAAAGAGTAAAA
>NZ_JRNX01000967.1 GCF_000786645.1 Halobacillus sp. BBL2006 | reverse complement strand
TCAGTTCATCATAAATTTTATTACTGTAAATCAACTCGGCTTCTTTTTCATATTCCATTTCCCCTACTTCTTCATCTAGCACCTGGCGGAAAATGTAGTTTGTAGCATCAAGCACCTGCTTGCGGCTCCGAAAGTTCCTGGCCAAATCGATTCTCTCTCCAGGCTGATCTTGGATACCGTACGCTTTGTATTTATTTAAAAAGAGAGAAGGCTCCGCGTGTCGGAAGCGGTAAATGCTCTGCTTTACGTCACCTACCATAAAGAGATGACCGGCTTCCTGTCCATCCGTCAATAATCGCAGCAACGTTTCCTGAACGAGGTTCGTATCCTGATACTCATCAATCAGCACTTCAGAAAATTGCTTATGAAATCCTTCGGCGACTTTTGAAGGCAAAGGCTGATCTGGCGTAGAATCTTCATCCAATAAAATTTGAAGGCAGTAATGCTCCAAATCCGAAAAATCCACGATTGCTTTTTCTTTTTTCAATTGTTCGTAACGCTCTTTGAAGTCTTTTACGATAGCCGCAAGTTGTTCCATGACAGGGTGAAGATCCTGCATATCCTTCAAGTAACTGGTCAGAGAGCGGGAAAACCATTCATCGCGGACATCATTCCAACGTTTTTTATAACCGTCGCGAATTTTTTTCGCTTTTTCTTTTTTT
>NZ_JRNX01000966.1 GCF_000786645.1 Halobacillus sp. BBL2006 | reverse complement strand
TGGAAAAACGGCTGTCAATTATTTAACGGATAATCGTGTGGACAAAGATACTGACACACCAGCCTATAAAGAAATTGCCGTCAAAATGAAAGTACTGAAGAAGAAAGGGAAATCACCGATTCCACCGAATAATCACAGAAGAGGAAATCCTGTACCACAAATCAGTGTTCAGGTTGAGAAAAAATGGGAAAGAGACGATTACGAATTCCCTGGAAGCAAGGTGGATCAATAATGGCGAAATCAATTACTTCTATTAAAAGATACGAAAAAACCAGGGATGAGCAAGTGGAGAGTGATGTTGCCGAGGTGAAAGAAGCGGTAGCAGACAACAAGGAAGCGATTTTGAAAGGCATCGACCTTCTTCAAGCACTGAATGAAGGTGGAACTCTTGACTCTGCTTATGCGTTTACGAAGACGAAAAAAGAAGCACTTGAGAATGTTGTACAAGAAATCAGTAAAGAGCGTTACACGCCTTTGCTGGAAAACTTGCCTGAATTGATTTTCTTGCTTGGTGAGATTGATGTAAAAGCAATCAGAGATCTAAGCAATCGACTGAATCAAGGTCTAGAAGCGATGGAGTCGGATGGACCTGAAGACAAAACGTCCTTCTTCGACTTGGCGAAGGCCTTGAAGGATCCGGAAATCAATCGCAGCATTACAATGCTCTTACAGTTTTTGCGAGGAATGGGGCGGAAGTAAAGCTGAACCGTGGACAGTGACTTTTAGAATGACTCTAAGCTCTTTAATCCCGAATAACAAAAAAACAACCAA
>NZ_JRNX01000965.1 GCF_000786645.1 Halobacillus sp. BBL2006 | reverse complement strand
TCTTGTTTTGTTTTTTCTAAATCATCTTCATTTCTAGCAATGACAATCACGTCTGCCCCCGCTTCTGCGAAAGCTAGGGTGATCGCTTTTCCTATTCCTTTCGTTCCTCCGGTAACAACGGTTAATTTATCATCTAGTCTAAAGTTTGGTAAGTACATCTTTTTCCTCCTGATTTGGATTGAATTTTCAGTATAGTATAACATTTTCGCAAATTCTTTACATTTCCATAGAATTCCACTAAACTAAAGTCTGTCAACTTAAAAGGGGGTCTTTTTTTATGAAAAAATGGTTATTAGCTTTAGGTCTTACCAGTGCACTTATGGTAGCAGGATGCAGTAGTGATTCTGCAGAAGAGGACACCAACGGTGATTCAGACAACCAAACGGAAGAAACAAATACGAATGATGAGCAAAGCAACGATGAACAGGCTACAAAAAAAGAACTGTTAAATGCTCAAATGAACTTAAAGGATGCATTCAAAGATTACCAGGCCAAAATTGCAGCTTATGAAGCAGCCGTCTCGGAAGAAGAGCCTGATCCTGAAGCAATTAAAACGTCAGGTGAAGAAGCGTTAACAGCTGCTCAAGAAGCATCTGAGGAAGCTTCTAACTACACTGTAGAAGCTGACCTATCTGAAGATATGAAATCCCAGTACCAAGAAGCGATCTCGTCCTTACAAGCATACTATGAAGAGGTGGCTTCTGCACTAGAAGGAAATGTGGAAGAAGCCGATCTTTCAACAGCAGATGAGAAATTCACTGAGTTCAACGACAAGCTTGGAGAAATGTATAAAGAAGCAGGTCTTCTTGCTCCAAACATGAAAGATGAACTTTCTTAATTAAAAAAAGCCTGACGGTTAATGATAACCGTCAGGCTTTTTTTTAATTTCTTATTGAATTCG
>NZ_JRNX01000964.1 GCF_000786645.1 Halobacillus sp. BBL2006 | reverse complement strand
ATAAGGTGAAGTACGAGGCTTAAATGCTCCTCCCCGAAGCAGCTTAAGGCCTTGATCCTTCACTGCTTTTGCCACAGTAGAGACTTGTTCATAGCTTTCTACAGCACAAGGCCCCATGATGAAGTGAGGGTTACCGTCACCGATCTGTTCTCCATTGATTTCTACGATCGTATCCTCCGGTTTTTTCTTTCTCGATACGAGCAGAGCTTTTCGGTGGTCATCTTCTTGAAGTTCAAGTGCTGCCTTGAAAATTTCTTTAAAAAGATGAACAACGGTGGAGTCCTCGAATGGGCCCTCATTGTGCTTCGATAAATGGTCAAGCATTGCTCTTTCTCTAACAGGATCAAAACGATTCATCCCCTGTTGTTCTTTGATCTTACCAATATCCTTTACCAATTCACCGCGTTTATTAATTAAATTCAGAAGCTGTAAATTAACGTCGTCTAATTGGCTACGCAATTGGTCGAGTTTTTCATTACTCATTTTTTCGTCCCCCTCCTGTTAGTGTTAGATGATAATTTATTATGTTGCTTTGGATGATAATTACGGCAATTATAGCTAATATTTAGAATGTTGTCACCCTTAGAAAGGGATTTCATAAATAAAAATAA
>NZ_JRNX01000963.1 GCF_000786645.1 Halobacillus sp. BBL2006 | reverse complement strand
TAAAGTAATTTTTTCTTTATTCACGAGCCCCAGCAAATGATCAGAGACAGAATCCAACATCGGGGAATCCGATTGGATATTGTCACGAAGCAATTGTAAAAAGTCATGTTCATCCATATGCTGCATGATAATATACCGGATCGCTTCTCTAATATTTGCTTCTTCCCCTTGAACCTCTACTCCATATCCCCGTTTTCGAATCAAATGAAGTTGAAATTCTCCAAGTACTTCTTCAATTTTGTCGAGATCATGACTAATCGTAGCGACCGTCACTCCCAACTCATGAGCAAACGTCAGTAATTTTACAGGTTCTTTCGCCTCTAGCAGGCGGGAAAGGATTAAAACCTGTCGCTCTTCTGGTGTATAATCCAATGACTCTTGTTCGAAAATGGACTGTTTCAGTTCTTCTTGATCTTCTACCTTACCAAGAATAGCGAGTCCGCTTCCGGCTTTCTTCTGAAGGGTTAAGTCATGAACCCTCAATATTTTTTCGATCCCTTTCAGGTCACGGTGAACCGTCCGTGAGCTGACATCCAGGATTTCCGCCACCTGTTTGACAGGAAGATCGTGACGAGCTTCCAGCAGCAATTGGATAACTTTCCGTTCACGAGCTGATATATACATGTTGCTCCCTCCCTTCTATACAGATATTTTCATAATGAGCTAAGGTCAATATGATAACCAGAAAAGAGTCTAATCAGACTCTTTTCTGAAGGAATTTAATCGTTTTTCAGCTCTTCTACAAGTTCATCATATTTTGGACTGTTTAAGAAGTTATCCACGGAAACATGATGAGCATTTGGAGCTTTTTGTTTCGCACGTTCCGTTAAGTCTTTATGCGTAATGACGACATCAACATCCTGAGGCAAGTCGTTAATTGCCATATTCGTTACATTTATATCGATGTCTGCTTTTTTGAATTTATTTTTCAATAAGGATGCTCCCATGGCACTTGAGCCCATTCCAGCATCACAAGCAAATAT
>NZ_JRNX01000105.1 GCF_000786645.1 Halobacillus sp. BBL2006 | reverse complement strand
CCGAAACGGTGATTGAACAGCTGTGGGATAAGGCTTCGTTAGCCGTTCAACTCCATTTTGACGCAGTAAAAGTAGCCTGTTTTGAAAGTAACAAAGAGCTTGTTGGATTTGCGGATCGTCATCAATTCGAGCTTTACAATATCGAAAAAACTCTGGCTGTACACCGCTCCCTTTTTGAGCCATCTACAAATAAAAGCCAGTCGATCGTAGATTTGCATATGGATGATCTGGATCGCCTTTCATTGATTCACCCATCCGGAGCCTACTACACAACGGAGGAAATGGTCCGGCTCTCTAAAGAAGAAGGTAATTATTTATGGGGCTTTCAAAAAAACGGTGAACTTACTGGCTATATCTATATGGAAACTATTTTGCCGGGTCATGAAGCGGAAATATGCTTTGTGAATGTAGCAGCTGGAGAGAGAGGAGCCGGTATTGGTTCTATATTGATCGAACACGCCCTTCAATACGCCTTTCACGCCTTAGAATTTGACGTGGTCACAATATCCGTCCGTACTCAGAACAAACAGGCCGAAAAGTTATATAGACAATTCGGATTCAGGGAAATCAACACGATCTATGCCTATCAAAAACAATTTCAAAAAATGTCCTCCAGCAGTTCTTATCATTAAAAAAGATTCATCGTGAGCGAAAAGGGAACAGGAATCGTAGACGTAGATTCAACAAGGAGGAGCTCATGAATTATGAAAGATTTGATCCAATCTACATTGCACAAATTGGAGGACTACACTGCCATCGAGGAGATAAAACAGGTCAGTGGTGGAGATATCAATCGCTCTTTTTTGGTAAGAACAGAAAGTCACCACTATTTTATGAAGGGAAACAAACAGGTCCCTCCCCATTTTTTCAAAGCAGAAGCGGAAGGATTGCAATTAATCCGAGATACGGACACGGTAAACGTACCAACTGTTTATTACTTTGATGAACCAGAAAAAGGTGAGGAAGCCATACTTGCTATGGATTGGGTGGAGCCAGGTGTCCAAGATGCTTCCGGAGAATTGGGACAGAAGCTGGCCCTTATGCATCAGCATACAGAAGACTCCTACGGGTATGACTCCCCCACTTTCGTTGGAACACTCGATCAACCTAACGGATGGACCTCCACCTGGGTCGATTATTATCGAAACTATCGATTGAAGACGCAGATGGACTATGCAAAATCGCTTGGAAGATTACCTGGAAAGCGGCAGAAAAGACTCGAAAAATTACTGGAAAGACTAGACGACTGGGTCCCTGCCCACCCAATAGCCTCTCTTTTACACGGAGATCTGTGGGGAGGAAATTGGATGACTGGTGCGGATCACAGCCCCTACCTGATCGATCCATCTGTCTTGTACGGAGACCATGGTTTCGAACTAGCTTTTACTGAACTATTCGGCGGTTTTTCCAAAGCGTTTTACGATTCTTATCAGGAACATTTCCCTCTTCCTGACCATTACGAGGATATCAAACCTTTATATCAACTCTTTTACCTGCTCGTCCATTTAAACATGTTCGGCGAAAGTTATGGTTCCGGTGTAGACCGTATTCTGAAAAGATACGTTGGATAACTAGGAGTAAGCTCTCCCTTTTCCTGAGTCTGTGATTTCTACAAGCTCTAATGGATAAGGTGTAAAATAGGTCTGCTTCTTCAAGTAGGCGCTTTGAAATCGATCCACCCAGGATTGCAGGACGCTGAGAACGGCACTTAGAGGTACTTTTTCGTCAACGTATTGATTAAGAAGGGACTGAAATCCTTCTTTTTCTTTGGAACTCAATTCTCTCTTAAAATATCCAGCCATATGCTGGCAAACATTTACATGAGCACTTGATTTCGCAGGTTTTTCCATTAAACGATGAAGTCGTTCCTCATAATACTCCACAACCTCATCAAAAGGAAGATGGCCATGGTTCGCAATGAGTCTCCCCATCTGCTTCAATATTCCTGGCTGATATGCCATGAACAAATATTTATTTTGAGAATGGAAAGCCTGCAGGTCTCGCATACCCCCATTCTTCTTCATAGTTCTAAACGAAGCGAGAGTGAAAAGCTTCGTAAGGAAATGATGTCTTAATGTGAAATTCTTCAACCTTCCTTCTTCTTCGATCGCCAGTCCGCCAAACTGCTGCAGGATTTCACTTGCGAACAATCCAGAGGTTTTACTGACGACCTGGGAGTTCTTTTCACTTTGATAAACCTTCACATCTTGCATACCGCAAGTAGGTGAACGGTTCTTTAATAGAAACCCATCTACCTCTGTTAATTGACTTAAGAATGCTTTTGAGAAATCTTTCATGGTAGATGTTAGATTTTCTCCTGTTTTCGGTTGGATCAACTGTTGTTCTTCATCATCAACAATTCGGATGACCTCCCTGGGAACTCCAAGTCCAATTTCAACTTCCGGACAAACCGGGATGAATTCTACATAAGGCCTCATCCGTTGAACAGCTTTATCCGGAATCACAGCGCCATTATATCTCACTTCCCCAAATTCTAAGCATTGACTGACTACGACTTTTGGAACTGGAAAGTCACTCACCGGCAACACCCCTTTTTCTATCCATCAAGACTCTTAGTATATGCAGGAATTCCTTTAATTTGAGTCGAATAAACATGCTTATACGCCCACATTCAAATTTCCTATTGGTTTTTGTCGATAAACATACTAAAATAAGTAATGTTGCATATTTATTCTTAAATTTTTATAAATAAAAATAGAGAAAGTCAGGAGAGATGTTTGGATGAAAGCGAAAGACTTTAAAGTATCATCACATTTACGTTTCATCATCCCGTCTGTGATTGGAATTTTCTTATTCATGTATCCAATTGTAGGGGATGACGGATCCGTTACGATTCCTATCGCTATTCTAGCAGGGTGGGTGGAAACATGGCTGGCTGATCAGCTTTCCCTGATTATGACCATCATCATTTCCATCACAGCGATCGGTACGGTATGGGTTAAATTAATAGGGCCAGATAAGCTGAATCATCTGCCTTTTTTCAAGTCTTTATTCAGTGTTCCCCCTATCTGGGTGGTCACGCGAGTACTAGGGATGATTTTCGCAATCATGGTGTATTTCCAAATTGGTCCAGTAGCCATTACATCTGAAAACACCGGTGGATTGCTGTTAGATTCACTCCTACATGTATTATTTGCAGTCTTCCTGTTTGCAGGACTATTTCTTCCGCTATTATTAAACTATGGTTTACTGGAATTGTTTGGCGTAATTCTAACAAAGATTATGCGTCCTCTATTCAAGCTACCGGGACGTTCATCGATTGATTCCCTGGCCTCATGGCTAGGAGACGGAACCATCGGGGTATTATTGACAAGTAAGCAATATGAAGATGGGTACTATACGAAACGTGAAGCGGCTGTCATTGGGACAACCTTCTCTGTGGTTTCCATTACTTTCAGCTTAGTCGTTATTGAACAAGTTGGATTAAAGGATATGTTTATACCCTTTTATTTGACCGTAGCATT
>NZ_JRNX01000962.1 GCF_000786645.1 Halobacillus sp. BBL2006 | reverse complement strand
GGAGTGTATTTCCGAAGCGGTCATTCAGAGCAATCGATTACTTCTAAATTTCCTTACCCTATTCGTCTTTAGTTTGGATGCTTTGGATGCTTGTAATTATGTCCCAGCCTCTTTTTATTGGAGTAGGGGACAATTGTACAGGACCGGGGAGCAATGGTACGAAGTTAAGGAACAATTGTCCAGTGTTAAGTAACTATATTAATTCAACAGAAGCGGTTTCTTCTATTACAAAAATCGATAAAAGATTTCATTTTTCTGATAAATCTGTAAACTTTATTGATGGAAAGGGAAAAACTGATGTATAATACCAAGTAGTATGTAAACGCATACATAGATTGCTAACTTCTTAGAGGAGGGGTTTTAATGAGTGGAATATGGCTTGCGGTCGTAGGGGGCCTCGTTTTTTTTCTTGGCTATCGCTATTATTCGAAATTCATTGCTGAGAAAATCTATCGTTTAGATCCAAACTATGTTACACCGGCTCACCAGTATAAAGACGGTGTTGACTTTGTGCCAACGAACAAATTTGTTTTGTGGGGTCACCACTTTACTTCTGTGGCAGGAGCCGCGCCTATTGTCGGTCCTGCGATTGCCGTTTATTGGGGCTGGCTGCCAGCGGTCCTTTGGGTTTTGCTCGGAACCGTGTTTGCAGCTGGGGTCCATGATTTTGGTACTCTTGTCTTATCAGTCAGGAATAAAGGACAATCTGTCGGAACGCTAGCGAGTAAACTGATTGGTCAAAAGGCGAAAGTTTTGTTTTTATTCATCATTTTATTGCTCGTATTAATGGTCAATGCCGTATTTGCCTGGGTAATCGCGAACTTGTTTATCTCTTTCCCAGCAAGTGTCGTATCGGTATTTATTCAAATCCCATTGGCCGTATGGATCGGGTACAGTGTCTATAAGAAAAAAGGCAACATGCTGCTGCCGTCAATTGTGGCTCTTGCGGTCATGTATTTAGCGGCGATTGTTGCAAGCTATGTACCTGCTTTACAAATCGATTTGGTCAAATACTTCGGCGGTGAAGGGGCG
>NZ_JRNX01000961.1 GCF_000786645.1 Halobacillus sp. BBL2006 | reverse complement strand
ACTCCTCCTCGGGTACAAATGATGCGGCTCCGCCAGAAACAACGAATACATACACGGTCAAATACGGGGATACGCTTTGGGGAATTGCTTCTAAACATGGGATGACGGTCAGCGCTTTGAAAACTAAAAACAATTTATCGAGTACTATCATTTTCCCGGGCCAACGATTGGTTATTACGGGACAAGCTCCTTCCGAACAGCCAAGTGCTCCAGAAAACACACAACCTTCCAGTCCTGGTGTTTCAAGTTCAGCACTCATCCAAGAAGCAAAGAAACATCTTGGATCACCTTACCTGTGGGCTGGCTCGACGCCTGCAGGGTTCGACTGCAGCGGGTATTTAAAATTCGTGTTCGGACAAGTGGACGAATACATACCTAGGACTGTGGCATCCATTTATGCCTATAACGATTTTAATGCAGTAAGCGATTCAAACCGCCAGCCCGGAGATGTTGTCTTCTTTGAAACGTACAAGCCAGGTGCTTCTCATGCTGGAATTTATTTAGGAAACAATGAGTTCATCCATAGTGGTTCTTCGACAGGTGTCACGATCAGTTCGATGAACAGTAATTATTGGAGCAAGCGCTATATTGGGACAAAACGTTATGTAGATTAAATAATATGATAAAAGACGCTGCCTTTTGGATGAAAAAGGCAGCGTCTTTTATTTTTATCTAGGAAATTTTAAATATATTTAGGTGTGGATAACTTTTTGCGGTGTGAGTCTACATCTAGCTCCAGCGCCTAGCCCCTCGAGG
>NZ_JRNX01000960.1 GCF_000786645.1 Halobacillus sp. BBL2006 | reverse complement strand
TTTTTGCCGAAAAACGTCGGTGTCATTTTCAAGAAATGATTCATCAACCTGGAGCGCATCGTCCTCTCCATAATCATGGCTCCACTAAACAATGTATAATCCCATAAATAGGAGATCGAATAACTTGCCAAAATGACGCCACCATAAATCAGCATTACTTCCATCAACTTTTCTGAAGTCAACGAATTGAACTGAATCTCGTCAATCGCCATCCCAATGATCTTCGGCGGGATAAGGTCTATCACGCTGGCAATGATAAGAGCAATAACGGCAAATGTGTAACGCTTCCAATACTTTTTAAAAAACCAACTTAACTTGAATAAAACACTAAACATACACTTTTCACCCTTTCCAACTTAACGTTCCTGACTAACCGCTTTCTTTCCAATCTTCGTTCCATTCTTTACTGATCCAATTGTTAATCATTTCATAAGTACCTCCTAGAAATTTTATTTATGTCAAGCAAGGCTTCCTTGCTGAACAACAAAAAAGAGCATACGTCCATGACGTATGCTCAACATACAAAAAAAGGACACGTGTACATACCGTGGCCTACTTCACCCTATAAAATTAGATGGATATACTTTTCTTAAGCGAGGATCTGCCACGATCGATATGAAGTTGTCGTTTGGATAGAACGTTGCTTTTTCATCGTCGTGACCTCCTTGTATCAATGATTATATATTATATAATTTTCAAAAAATTAAATCAACTGCAAATTTTTATTTTCCTAACTTGGCTCTGTTAATTGTAGATAAATCATCCTATGCCAGTAAAGCTCCCGATTGTTGAAGACTCAGTTTCGAGACTTCTCCCTATTTCCGTTGTCTTGGATAGAAAAAGGAGGGCCGGGAAATCACTCGCTTTCCGTGGGCGGGCGCTGAG
>NZ_JRNX01000959.1 GCF_000786645.1 Halobacillus sp. BBL2006 | reverse complement strand
ATATGGCGGGGATTAAGAAGGTTCTTAAGCTTAATGAACAGCCGGAGAACGAAGTCTACGATGAAGAACAGGTTCAGGAAGTTCATAATGAGCTTTCCGAGAAAGAGCTTCGTCGTATGCTCCAACAAGAACTTTTCACCGCGGGAAGACAAGGTAAATTAGGAATTCGACAGGGAGAATTGTCTCGATTCTTCCATTAATTCATGTTGAGAGGGGAAGATTGAATGGGTCTGACTAAAGAAGAAATTTACAAAAAAATTGATGAGGAAAACGTCCGATTTATCCGTCTGCAATTTACGGATATGCTCGGTACAATTAAAAATGTGGAAATTCCACTAAGCCAATTAGACAAAGCACTAGACGGAATGATGATGTTTGATGGATCATCCATAGAAGGATTCGTTCGAATTGAAGAATCTGATATGTATTTGGTGCCTGACTTAGATACATTTGTTGTATTCCCTTGGACTTCAGAGAAAGGGAAAGTGGCACGATTCATCTGTGACATTTACAACCCAGACAAGACTCCATTTGAAGGGTGCCCACGTTATAACCTGAAGCGTAACATCAAAAAAATGGAGAAGCTTGGATTTTCTGCCTTCAACATTGGTACAGAACCGGAATTTTTCTTGTTCAAATTAGATGAAAAAGGCGAACCAACAATGGAACTGAACGATAGAGGCGGATATTTCGATTTAGCCCCTACAGACTTAGGGGAAAACTGCCGCCGCGATATTGTTTTAGAATTAGAAGAGATGGGCTTCGAAATTGAGGCTTCTCACCACGAGGTTGCCCCAGGTCAACATGAAATCGACTTTAAATACTCTGATGCCGTCAAACACTGTGACGACATTCAAACATTCAAGCTGGCTGTAAAGACCATTGCACGACAGCACGGATTACACGCAACCTTCATGCCAAAACCGTTATTTGGTGTCAACGGATCAGGTATGCACGCCAATATGTCCTTGTTTAATGAGAGTGGTAACGCTTTCTTTGATGAAAAAGGTGATAAGCAGCTTTCTGAAATAGCTTACCAATTCACGGCGG
>NZ_JRNX01000958.1 GCF_000786645.1 Halobacillus sp. BBL2006 | reverse complement strand
CCTGAAGAAACTTTTCATTTTTACTAACTGCGAGTTCAATGCGACTGCGATGACAACCGCGAGGAACAATTGAATGGGGACTTGTATGATTAAAATTAAAAATGTGTTTCCTAAAGCTTTATAAAATAATCCATCCTGAAACAATCTTATATAGTTCTCTAACCCTGCAAATACGTACTCTGAACCTTCACGTTTTTGAAAACTTAATAAAAGCGACGAAATAACGGGATAAACCGTAAAGATCAGAAAGAATGTGACAGCAGGTAAGATGAAAATATAAGGTACATTCTTCGGTGTGATCCAACGCTTTCTTGACTTGGGACTGCTCGACTTAGCGACTTTTCGCTCATTCGTTTGTTCCAACTGAAATTACCTCCTTAATAGACAGACAGCCACACGTAAAACCGCTTTCATTTTTTCGGCGACTGACTTTATTAATTAATTTAATTTACTTAATAATAACATACGGAATCAGTGATGTCTGCTTAATTTCCGAAAAATCTAAAAAATCGGTCAACGTCCTAATGAACGCTGACCGATCTATAAACATAGCTATAAAGGATGATCCCTTATTTGCTTATTTCACGTTCTGTTTCGCTCTTCAATTTATCAGCAGCTTCTTGCAAAGCTTTATCAATAGACTTACCATCAAGCAAAATGGAAGCTTGTGTATCAGACATTGTATCGAAGGCGCGAGAATAATCAGAAGTGTAATTAGCTACCGGAATGTCAGAAACCTCATCCGCAAACAACTTGAAG
>NZ_JRNX01000957.1 GCF_000786645.1 Halobacillus sp. BBL2006 | reverse complement strand
TAATAGAAAAATAGGACGAGAGAACCAGCCAAGCGAGACAGATCCCGCGTGAAATTTCCTGAAATACGAAAATCTGTAAAAAAACTTGTATTATCGCGCTAACAGATAGCCTTTTCTCTATTAAACACGAGTTTGAAAGAATAGAAAAATCCTGACGATGGCTTACATACGGCAGGATTTTTTTATGGCATGATAAGGGTAATCTATGAAATTTACATAACATTTACTTTACATTGATTTTAAAGTATTTTTTCACTTGATTTCATTCATTCGCGACAAATTCCTATGAAGTGGATTCTTTGTATCGCTTGGCGACAGCCCCCTCTAAAAGGGAGTGAATTGGGATGGAAGAATTAGTAGGAACATGCAAGCGGTGTGGAAAAAAGATCTACTGTCAAGATGGTTTTCTGGATGGCGTGGTACGGGAAGATAAAACATTAGTCTGTTTTGACTGTGATCAGAAGAAAGAAACACATATCGCCGACACATAGGTATGGAATTCACATTTTATGGGTATTCTTTAAGTAATACGATATTCAAGGAAGCGGAGGTCATCAAAATGTTTAAAGAAAATGATTTCTTGACAGGTTTGAGATGGTCCCTTATGTTGAGTATTCCTTTATGGTGTTCGTTCTTTGGCTGGATTAAGATTATACACGGAGTCATTAGTTAAAAACTCATATATAAATAGAATCGCTTATAAGAATACACTAAACAAAACCCCCGTCTCGGGTATCCATTTGGATAGCCTGAGGCGGGGGTTTATTACATTTATTCTAGCCGATAATCATTTGCTCGCGTGGGTAGCGATAATTATCTTTGACACCTCTGCCTCTTAGAATGAATAAGAACGAGAAGATGCCGATCCGTCCGACGAACATTAAGAAAATGATAATGATTTTTCCTTCGGTATGCAAATCGGAAGTGATTCCCATAGACAGACCCGTCGTTCCAAATGCAGAACAGGCTTCAAACATCACCTGCAGCAGCGTAAACTGAGGTTCATATGAGTTTAATAGAATGATGGCTCCACCCGTGATCATCATCGCTGTCGTGATGACGATGAACGAGCGGAATATATCATCTTCATGAATCTCTCTTCGAAAGACACGAACATTTTTTTTGCCTCTTGCATAGGAAATGATGCTCAAAAGCATGATAGCGAACGTCGTTGTCCGAATCCCTCCGCCGACACTGCTCGGAGATGCTCCAATAAACATAAGGACACAGATAACGAGGAGCGTAGGGGACGTGAATTCACTCACGTCCATCGTTGCCAACCCGCCA
>NZ_JRNX01000956.1 GCF_000786645.1 Halobacillus sp. BBL2006 | reverse complement strand
GGGTTCGATTAAAGCAGCCGTCAAAGCTGATTCCATTTCTTTAATTGCATTTGAAATTGGGATGTTCGGATGGATGGCCATTGTTCACTATGTATTATTTACTGAACCGCCTAAACCCCATGAAGCTACGTATTGGTTTATGATGCAAATTGCGATGATCCTTGGCTTTGCAACGAGTTATCCTGCCAACTGGCTGCTCGTGAGGAAAGGGATTAAGGAAGAGATGTAAACATTGGAATTTCTCTGACAGATTACTTAGGCATATCCCTTTTATTAGCTGAGATCTTCATTAAATCAAATAAATCCAAACAAATTGTAAGGTTTCCTTACACAAAAGTTTCCATGTGGTAAATATAATGGTAATCTTTAATTAGTCAAAACAGAGTTAAAATATTTTCAAGCGTGCTTCCATCCCCCTAGCGGTGGAGGCACGCTTCTTTTTTCTACATGCAGGAAATGAAAAAAGTCGTCCAAATTCGGACGACCAAACTTTATAACTATTGCTTTACATAATACCGGGTAATCAAGGGTTGCTTATAATAAAACATAAAAA
>NZ_JRNX01000955.1 GCF_000786645.1 Halobacillus sp. BBL2006 | reverse complement strand
AATGAAAAAAAAGAAGACAACAGTAAAGTGGTTTACAGGCATAGCAACTGCTGTAACAGCAGCTTCTTTTATAGGGTTCGTACAAAATCATCCTGTCCAAGGGGAAAGTGAATCTACTGTCATCGAACAGCCTGCATCCGATTCAGAGGATTACTTTTTGTTTGAAGATGATCATCAGTTTCAAGGAATGGAGCCATCTGAACGGAGAACCAGACACTCATGATTCAAACAAACCATTTTGATTGTATGGGAACAAGCTTCCATGTAGAGGCTGAGAATGTAAAAGACCTTGAAGATTGGTTCAAAGGGGTGGAACAGAGGTATTCTCGCTTTTTAAGAGAGAGTGAAGTCTCCAAAATTAACGAGCTTGATCCATCAGAAAAATGGATAGGAATATCCAATGAATTCTATCATCTTCTCAAAGCTGCTTCACTTTATCATGAACGAACAGGTTCTTTATTCAATCCCTATTTAGGAAAACAGATAAAATCTCTTGGGTATAATCGGAGTTTTCATGAAGTAAATGGCGAGGAAGTGACGACTCATACGCCTTCTTTCCAAAGGAAAGGAATCCTTATCCACCCTCGTCTGCCAGAAATAAAAAAATTAAA
>NZ_JRNX01000104.1 GCF_000786645.1 Halobacillus sp. BBL2006 | reverse complement strand
GAGTTCCATCTAAGAATATCTTTACAGCACCGACTTTGACCTGATCTGTTCCTTCTCCTGTCCTCATTGTGCTCCGTACTAAGTAATTGTTCAAATCGTTAATGTTAAAGACATAGTGATGTAAATGGACATCGATAGGAAGATCGCCTTCCCTCTCCAATTCCGTATAAGCCTGCCATAGCTTTTCGTAGGAACCGATAAAATTGATATCATCACTGTGAACAGAAGTTATTCCGTATTCACTCAAATAAGGGGCAGCTTTCTTAAGCGCTTCTTTAGCATCCTCCACTGAACGTCCCCAAAAGTGATGCTTGATATAATGGACAGCTGTGTCCTTAAATCGCCCATTCCAATTTCCTTCTTCATCTTTTTCCTTGAACTCGTCCGGTTCACCTTTGAAATCTTCCTCTTTTTCAAGTAACTCCAACGCCTTTTCGCTTACGACACATTCATGCCCATCCTCATGCATGAAGTAAATATAAGCATTGACTTGAATCTCGCTAAGGTCTTTAGCCGTAAGCAGGTGGTCGATATCATTAAAATTAGCGTCGTTGAAACCTTTACCAAAGATCCAGTCGTATTCTTCCATTTTGTCATAATGGTTTTCAACTAACTCTTTCATCTCTTTCCAGCTTGTTACTTCAGTAAGATCCAACTCTTTTTTCAGCAAACCGAATCTGAGTAAATGCATGTGACTATCGTTGAATGAGGGGGCAAGAACCCTGCCTTTTCCATCATCAACCTCTTCACTGCCTGTATAAGGGCTTTCTAAAATGTTTGTAATTTTACCTTCTTTAATTTCTACTGCATGAAGCCCTTCACGCTGGTAAGGGCGGGACGGATCATAAATTTGTACATTGTCAATAATCATTAACCGATGGCTCCCTTCTATACTTTTTTTCCTATTTCAAACCTACCCCATGACGGATACTCTTCAAACATCCCCTAAATATGCCTTATATATGCATTTGACCACCATACAACCTACTTAACAAGCAGTATAAATGTAGAAACTAAAAGAAGGATCATAGGAATTTTCACCTATGGTCCTTCTTTAGTTAAATCTCTTTGAAATAGTTTTTATAGAATCCGCCCATACGACCTGTGTTGTCAATAACAAAGTAAAATTCTTCACTTTCGTTTTTAACGTCGTACACTTTACCTGGTGTCAAAACATTTTCCACAACGAATTTTTCAGCATCGTTATGGACGCATTCAATTTTCTTTAGAGTCGGATTATTTTCCCAATTTTCATGAATCATTCATACATCCTCCTTGTTCATTCGTGTCCTTATCATACAATGAACAAGTATGTGACTCAATATGAATATGCTTACAGTTTAGTTTCATACCATTTAGCCGCTGCATGAACTTCGGATTCTGTGAGTCTATGTCCCATCCGCTCCCAATGATTTGAAACTTCAGCTCCAGCGCTCTCTAGTAATGCTTTTAAATCAATCGTCTCTTGTGCCGGACAGATTGGATCGTTTTCCCCTGCTCCGATAAATACCGGCAAATCTTTTTGATTAGGCAATTCAATTCCTCGTCTAGGAACCATCGGATGAAACAGGATTGCTCCTTCTAAGCTATTTTCATAGTGGAATAACAAACTTCCTGCAATATTGGCTCCATTAGAATATCCTACTGCGACGACTTTCTCTCTTTTAAAGCCGTACTCTTCTGCCGCTTCATCAAGAAAGGTATGCAGTTCATCGGTTCTTTCAACCAAGTCCTCTTCATCGAACACTCCTTCTCTCAGACGTCTGAAAAACCGAGGCATCCCATTTTCGGATACGTTTCCTCTTACAGATAGAACCGAGGCATCCCCGTCAATAAGTGCTGCAAGTGGCAGCAGATCTTCTTCCGTTCCACCTGTTCCATGTAAAAGTAGCAAAACCCGATCGGACGTTCCTTCATGGAAAATGTGTTTTAATTTAATTTTAGAACTAACCCCCTCGTTAAAGTATCAGAGAAATATCTCCTCTAAATCTAAAGAGATTTTATCTTTAATTCGAGATAATGTCAAAGCTCTTGTTTTTTTAAACGCGGAATAACTTTCTGAAAAACCAAAGGTAATACCATCACAATAAATAATAGGCGAATCATTTGCAGGGAACTTACTAGGGATGGCTGCCCTCCCGTTTGCGTTGCCGTAAGAGACATTTCCACTAGTCCTCCTGGAGCAAGACTCAGGACGGCCGTCGTAAAGTCCATCCCTGTCCAATAGGTTAATGTCCATCCAAAAACTACCCCGATCGTGATCACAATAATGGATAGACCGAAATATAAGCTACAATACTTTCCGGCCAGAATTAAATCACGAATGCTAATTGAGTTTCCAAGGTGAACTCCAATAATTAGCTGAGCTGTGATAAAAATGGCATCTGGAAAATTAAATAGCGGGAAGCCTAATGCTTGCAGAAAACCTACGATAAGCATAGGGATGATCACAAATGATGCCGGCAAACTTCCCCGAAATCGATAGCCAAGTGAAAAAGCAAGTATATACACAGCAATCGTCCAGATAGGACCTTGTTCATTATGGTTATTTAACTCAACTATTGATGATCCGGGTCCGCTCAGAAAGTGAGTAGCAATAAAAGGGATGATGAACAAGACTGAGAGAAGTCGAATCGTATGAAAGATCGTAACGAGAACCGTATTCCCTTTTAACGTTTCGCTAACGGCTATCATTGCCGATAATCCTCCTGGCGCACTTCCGATCATGCTTGTCGTTAAATCAATTGCGGTTTTCTTCGCTATAAGATAGGCTAAGAACAAGCTGATTGAAATCAACAGAAGAGACAAGAATGTGTACGGTAAAAGATAGGGAACGACTATCTTAAACGTCTGGGCTGTAAAGGTTAGACCGATTTGCACACCGAGCATTGTGAAACCGATATCTCTCGCGGGAAACACTACGGAAGTCTCGTAGCCTGCAAATAATTTAAGAAGCATCAAGCCAGTGACTGGACCTAATATCCATGGGAGAGGAAAGTGTGCGGTGACAAAAACAAACCCTACAATTAGTGCTGCTGTATATGTAATGATGATTCTTTTTGTAGGCATAGCAGATGACACATCCTCCCAGGGGTAAATTAATGGTAATCGATCATGAAAGGGGAACGACCATAATGGATAAATGGATATATGGATTTGACAAAAAGCGTTCTACATATAACCACCTTCATATCCGGAATTATGATCAAAGAGATTTTTCAAAACTTATAGAAATTCAACAGAAGGCTTTTCCGCCTCCTTTTCCATCAGAGCTGTGGTGGACAAAAGAACAGCTCGAGAATCAAATAAAAACGTTCCGAGATGGGTGCTTATGTATAGAAGTAGATGGAGAAGTAGCTGGATCCATGACGACAATGATCACTTCACTGGATGATGAAAACATCGATCATAAATGGGAAGCAATTACAGCAAATGGAACGATGAAGACCCACGACCCGAATGGTAATACTTTATATGTCATCGACTTATGCGTGAACCCTGAATATCGTTCTATTGGATTAGGGAAGCAATTGACACAGGCCATGTATGAAACCGTCGTTCACCTGGACCTTGAGAGGCTGGTTGGTGGTGCACGTATGCCAAAGTACTATTTGTACGAGGATGAACTGACACCTGAGGAATATGTAAATCTTGTCCTGAAAGCGGATATCGAGGATCCAGTCGTCACTTTCCTACTAAAATCAGGCAGGTCACCTATAAAGCCTGTTAAAGATTACCTTGAAGATGCAGAGTCCTGCAATTACGGATTATTGACAGAGTGGCGAAATCCATTCTACTGATGGAACAGAACCACACTGGATAGTTTCGTCCAAGTAGATTGATTTCGATTAGAACAAAAGCCGCTCCTCTATTGGTTGCGGCTTTTGTTTACTTTTTTAAAGAAAGTCCATTTTCAATCATGTTAAATAACTGGGTGGCGAGCTCATCTACCCCTACCTTGTTGCGACTTGGCAATAATATAGAATGGAAAATGACGTCACCAATCAAGCCAGTATCAATACGCTTGCTCCATACTCCAGCTTGCTTCGAGTCATCTATCCATTGGATCATGAGATTGTACGTTCGCATCAAATCAACATGCAGTTCATCCTTGAAGAAAGAAGCCAATTGTTTGTCACTTGATTGCAGTTCTCGAATCATTTG
>NZ_JRNX01000954.1 GCF_000786645.1 Halobacillus sp. BBL2006 | reverse complement strand
GTTTCTATTTTTGTATGAAGTTCGCTTTCTTGCTTTTTCACATCATCGAGATCTGAAAGCAGTTGCTGCCATTCTCCATGCAATTGCTCAATTTGAGTCACAAGTAAAGAGACCTCCACTTGCTTGAGATCCTCTTTCTTTTCCAAGTAGTCTCTAGCTACAGCAGCTTGTTCCTTCAGAGGTTCGAGCTGTCCATCAATCTCATGAATGATGTCTTCAACCCTGTTCAAGTTTTCCTGCGTCTCCGCTAACTTGTACTCTGCTTTTTTCTTTCGTTGTTTATATTTCAACACGCCGGCTGCTTCCTCAAAGATAGAGCGGCGCTCTTCGGCTTTTGAGCTTAAGATTTCTTCTACTTTGCCTTGGCTGATAATGGAGAAGGCTTCCCGGCCAAGTCCAGAATCCATAAATAAGTCGACAATATCCTTCAGACGACAAGCCTGGTTATTGATGTAAAATTCACTTTCACCCGTCCGATACACTCTTCTGGTAACACTGACTTCTTGATAATCAAGAGGAAGTGTCTGATCTTTGTTGTCCAATGTCAACGTAACTTCTGCCATATTCAATGGATTCCTAGAATCACTACCTGCAAAAATGATATCTTCCATCTTGGTTCCTCGAAGGGATCGGGCGGATTGCTCCCCTAATACCCATCGGATGGCATCGGTAATATTACTTTTTCCACTGCCGTTCGGCCCTACGACCGAGGTGACTCCGGAAACAAAATCAACGGTCACACGTTCGGCAAATGATTTAAATCCTACTGTATCCAATTGTTTGAGGAACATATTCATCCTCCTGTATATTCACAATCATTCTTTTATCTAACTTATTTATTCTATCATAATCCCTTACTGTACGGTAGGAACCATTGTCATCCTTTTTTCGTCCCTTTCGATCACTTTTCAGAATAGGGTTTTAAAAAATCGCAAAGTGTCTTATCATATGTACTAGCGCAAAAAACAGGATCTGCTGAGGAGGATATATGTTGAGCTTAGAACAACCTACGCAAGAAAACCTTGAAACAATCATTCATGATATGGCGGACAAACTGCAAGTCGTCAACCGCTCCATCATGGATCCAGAAGATTATGATCTGGAAAAATACGAGGAGATCAAATCCTTACATGATATTATTCTAATGAAGGGGCAGCTAAGCGTATCAGAAATTCAAGCCTTCGTTCAAGAACTAGGACAATATCGTAAAGATTCATAGTCACCTCTATAAAACTTTAAACGAACCTCCATGGCTTTCATCGGTCATGGAGGTTTTTTGTGTTTTGGACCACTATACGTAAAATTGACTGTCTATCCCATTAAAGCTCCCTATCCCGGAAGACTCAGTTTCAAGACCTCTTCCTATTTCCGTTGCCTTGGATAGAAAAAGGAGGTACGGGAAATCACTCGCTTTCCATGGGCATGTGGTGA
>NZ_JRNX01000953.1 GCF_000786645.1 Halobacillus sp. BBL2006 | reverse complement strand
AGTGGTGTAGACGAAATACGTAAATTTGGTGATGACCACGGCTACCCGCTGATGATTAAAGCAGCGATGGGCGGTGGGGGAAGAGGCATGCGTGTTGTAAGAAGCGCAGATACCCTTGAAGATTCCTATGACCGCGCACGTTCGGAAGCAAGAGCTGCTTTTGGAAGTGATGATGTATATGTTGAGAAATTGATTGAAGAGCCTAAACATATAGAAGTTCAAATTATCGGAGATCATGATGGAAACATCGTCCATCTTTATGAAAGGGACTGTTCTGTCCAGCGACGTCACCAGAAAGTGGTTGAAGTTGCTCCAAGTGTTTCTCTCTCTGATAACTTAAGAGAAGAAATTTGTGCAGCCGCTGTTAAGTTGATGGAAAATGTGAACTATTTAAACGCAGGGACCGTAGAATTTCTGGTAACTGGAGATGAGTTCTATTTCATTGAAGTGAACCCGCGGGTTCAGGTGGAACATACAATTACAGAAATGATTACCGGTGTAGATATTGTCCAGACTCAGATTTTGATTGCGGACGGGCATGGATTACATAATGCACCGGTTAACATTCCTGAACAAAAGGAAATAAAAACTCACGGTTATGCAATTCAATCTCGTGTCACAACGGAAGACCCGCTGAACAACTTTATGCCTGATACCGGAAAAATTATGGCCTATCGTACGGGTGGAGGATTTGGAGTCCGTCTGGACGCAGGAAATGGTTTCCAGGGTGCGGTGATCTCTCCATACTATGATTCATTATTAGTCAAATTGTCTACGTGGGCGCTCAGCTTCGACCAGGCTGCACATAAGATGGTAAGAAACTTGAAGGAGTTCCGTATTCGAGGAATTAAAACGAATATTCCATTTTTAGAGAACGTCATCCAGCATAAACAATTTATATCTGGTGAATATAATACGACTTTTATAGACCGTTCTCCTGAGTTGTTCGTATTTCCTAAGCGGAAAGACCGTGGAACGAAGATGCTGACGTATATCGCTGACCGCACCATTAATGGATTTGAGGGATATGGAAACAGGAAAAAACCGACATATTCACGGGCTCGTATGCCGGAAGTAAAACATTCCAAGCCAATTCCAAGAGGTACCAAACAAATATTAGACGAGCAGGGACCAGAGGGGCTTGCGAAGTGGCTAAAAGAGC
>NZ_JRNX01000952.1 GCF_000786645.1 Halobacillus sp. BBL2006 | reverse complement strand
CTGTTTTTTATTTTTTGTAAATGGAAACTTGATTGGCATGCTCAATCCTCCAGTCCGTTTCTTCCATCTTTCTATTATATACTATAATCCTACAACATGCCGCCAACTACATAAAGAGGTAATTAAGATTATGAAAAGCGCAAATGCCCGGGGAGATACGACAAGCATAAGACAACCACTGCAGTGAAGTGCTCTTCCTTCACGTAAGTGATTGACTTATGTCTCGAGTATCTGGGCATTGAAGCTAGACTTATGAAAAGCGTAAATGCCCAGGAAGATACGACAAGTATAATAGAAGCATTACGCCTCCCAAATAAAAAGCCGCGCTGCCAAACATCTACAGCGCGGCTCTATACACCTTAAGGCATATTGTTCATTTAATCGTATTACACTTCCATTATTTCTTCTTCTTTAGCTTTAGCCAGCTTGTCGATCTTATCTACATGCTCGTCTGTAGCTTTTTGGACGTCATCAAGGTAAGATTTCAAATCATCTTCCGTCATTTCTCCGTCTTTTTCAAGCTTCTTCAAGCGATCATTCGAATCACGACGAATGTTACGGACTTGTACTTTTGCTTCCTCAGCATAGCGTCCTACCACTTTAGAAAGGTCTTTACGACGTTCCTCTGTAAGTGCTGGGATATTGATGCGGACAACATTTCCATCACTGGATGGAGAAAGTCCTAAATCAGCTTTTTGAATTGCTTTTTCAATTTCAGCAATAGCAGATTTATCATAAGGTGTAATTACGAGTAGACGTGGCTCTGGTGCACCTACTTGTGCCAGTTGATTCAGCGGTGTCGCAGCACCATAATAATCAACATAAACATTATCAAGAATGGATGGATTGGCACGACCAGCTCTAACGGTTGCGAGCTGACGAGAAAAAGCTTGTACAGCTTGTTCCATTTGTTGTTTTGTTTCATTAATCACGGCATCTGACATGATTATTTCCCCCTTACAATGGTTCCAATATTTTCGCCCATTACGGCCTTTTTGATGTTACCTTCTTCTGTAATAGAGAATACCAATAAATCAATGTCGTTGTCCATACATAATGAAGATGCAGTTGAATCCATGACTCCTAATCCTTCATTTAGAACTTCCATGTAAGATAGTTGATCATATTTTTTCGCGTCTTCATTGATCTTAGGATCATCAGTATAAACGCCATCCACATTATTTTTTGCCATAAGAATCACATCGGCTTCAATTTCAGCAGCTCTTAGGGCAGCAGTTGTATCTGTAGAGAAATACGGATTACCCGTACCTGC
>NZ_JRNX01000951.1 GCF_000786645.1 Halobacillus sp. BBL2006 | reverse complement strand
ATCGCCATCAAGGAGGTTGAAGTCTACTTTTTGAAAATCTTCAATCCGGCCTAAATATTTCTTCATTTGCTCTTCAGGCATATGTTTGACGGTTTGGAAATGGTTCTTTAAGTAAACGGAGTCATATTGCGTATCTTTTCGTGTTCGTGCGAGAAAGATGACAAAATGACTGGCGTCTGGAAGCTTGCCATAGGCCCCCCAGGCAGTTTCTTTAATTTTTTGCCTAAGTTCAGGATTTTGGACAACGACAAATCGCCACGGTTCAAATCCGAATGAACTCGGTGAAAGACGGCCGACTTCCAGAAGAAAACGAAAGTCTTCCTCAGGGATGGTACGGTCGGGATCGAATTGCTTTGTCGCATGCCTGAATTGAGCTGCTTCTAAGATATCCTGCTTTTTCGTTTCTTTGTCACTCATTTGGTTTCCCTCCTAAAACAAATCTTCAATCGTACTATATCACAATACGAAGAACTAATTCGTGGATCATGCACGGCGTCGCGACCATTAAGTAGGAACAACAACCTGTGCCATTGTCAGTCATGAAACTAAAAAAATCTGCTTGAATATTTTTAAGTAAACATTTTATTAAAAAAGCTTGCAACAAATTGGAAGGATTAGTATGATTTTATATGGAAGCGTTTTCAGAATTTGCTAGATTATCATAGGGGGAATAAGAATGGCTACGATTGAAGATGTAGCAAAATTGGCTGGGTTATCCAGAACGACGGTGTCCCGGGTAATCAACGACCAGCCATATGTAACAGAAGAAAAAAGACAACGAATTATCCAAGCCATGAATGATCTCGGTTACGTCCCCAATTCATCAGCCCGCAGGCTTAGAAGTCAACGAACGGAAACCATCGCTGTCCTCTTACCAAGAATAACAAACCCTTTTTTCGGAAATTTAATTGAATCGATGGAGGAAAAGGCGTCAGAATGGGGTTATCAAGTCATT
>NZ_JRNX01000950.1 GCF_000786645.1 Halobacillus sp. BBL2006 | reverse complement strand
TCATGTTCATCCCATAGGAGTCTCGCAATTTCCCGGACCTTATTGGAGTTGTTTGGATAACGGAAACACTTAATATGTGTGCCTATTGTTGGTGAAAAAACTCAAATACAACAGTGTACGACTAAGCCGTATAAATGATGACTGACTATTCTGATGAAGATGGGTCCATAAGCTAAATGACAGATGGCGTGGATGGGAAACGTCGAGACTCCCGCGGGAGAAGGAGCTAGGCGAGACCCCGCAGGGAGTAAAACGACCGAGGAGGCTTGCCAGTTCCCCCGCAGGAAAGCAAGTCGTTCCCCAGCCACTCCTAGTTCTTTCCCGGCAATGGACCAAGTTATCTCGAAATCGAGTCTTCAACAATCCTGTACTTATCTTGAATAACCTTTGTGGATTTATTGAAGAAAATAACTTATCGCAAAAAGCAAAGGTGCGTTTATCCAGCAAAATAAAAAAGCATAAGCGATTGGCTTATGCTTCCATTGCTCCTTCATTTTGTTCTTGCTCTCCATAGTAGTGGAACATGTATTGTTCCTTTGTGATGACGAACAAATCATAGACATCCTCATTGCGATTCACCCACGAAAGCACTTCTGGATAAGTGTCATTACCAGCTGATACATAAGGAATTTTCAATGCCGCTTTCATCGACCGCTGGTTCGTACGGCGAATCTTCATGAAAATTGCTTCAATATCCAACTGGAAGAACAACTCCTCGAAAAACGCCTCTTTCGCAATTTTGTTATACCCTTTTCCAAAGTATGGCTGGCCAATCCAAGTAGCTAAAAAGCCTTTATTTTCTTGGACATCAAACAAGTTGATTGTTCCAATCGGGTGCCCCCACTCATCAAGGATGGTACGTGAGATCAATTCCCCCCGATCTTCTGCTTCTATGGTCTGTTTTGTTAAAAAGTAAAACTCGTCAGTAGACGATGCCTTATGACGGACATACGGAAAAACTTCTGGATGGCTCATTAACTCAAAAAGAACCGGGGCGTCATGTAACTCACGCTTTTTTAGCATAAAAAATCCCTCCTTGATTTGAGGAGGGTGATTTGAACACAAGAAAGCAAATGCTGCTCACTGGTTGGTTCGTACCACCCTCGAATTTTTATCAATTGCTCACAAAAATTCGGGGTGGGAATCGAACCCACTAGAACCAGTTTTACTTCAACTGGTGGCGCACCATTTGCCTTCCCTATACCATAATCTTATACAGTAGCATCTATGTTTATCATAATCGAATTCATAAAAAATGTGAATAAAATTTTTATCAAATCTGCTAGAATTTTTTTCTATTGTTTT
>NZ_JRNX01000949.1 GCF_000786645.1 Halobacillus sp. BBL2006 | reverse complement strand
TTCTTACCGGGACGCCTTCTGGAGTGGGGCCGCTGTCTCCAGGAGATCAGGTAGAAGTGGAGATTGAAGGGATAGGCAAGTTAACGAACACAGTTCGAAAATAAACGGAACCCGGAAGCATCTCATTGAAGAGAAAGCTTCCGGGTTTTTGATTGGATATAATAACATTAATTGTCACCTCAGGTCATCCAGATTATGGATGACCTGAGGTGACAATTAATGTAAGGAACCCTTGCTTAGGCTGGGTTTTTCTTTATAAATGTTTTCCTCTCATCTATAATTGGGACAACAATAGTAAGGAAAGGTGATGTTTTATGAATAACCAGCAAATTCAGCAATACCTGACCAACAATCAAAACCGAGCACGGCTTCTCGTGAGCTGTCCTGACCAACCAGGGATCGTTGCAGCCATTTCTACGCTTCTGAGAGATCATGGGGCGAACATCGTGGAATCAAGCCAGTACACAACTCATCCTGTAGAGGGCACCTTTTTCTTGCGTATCGTATTTGAAGCGGACGATATGAAATCAAAGGAAGATGAGATCAGGGATGCGATTGCTTCAAGTGCAGAAGAATTTTCAATGAATTGGCGCTTAACCTTTTTACACGAGCTGAAAAAAACAGCGATTTTTGCCTCCAAGGATATAAATTGTTTGAGAGAACTCTTATACGAGTGGGAAAGCGGCGATCTTATGACAGATATCTCCCTCGTCATTAGTAATCATGAAACAGGACGAGAGCTGGTGGAATCGTTCGGCATTCCTTTTTATTACATACCAGCGAATAAGGATATCCGGAAAGAAGTGGAGGAAAAACAGCTGGAATTGATGGAGGAGTATGACATCG
>NZ_JRNX01000948.1 GCF_000786645.1 Halobacillus sp. BBL2006 | reverse complement strand
TGAAATTCTTACAGGTCTCCAAGAAAAAATCGCGAACGATGAGATTACCAGTTTCCCAGATCACTATTATCCGAGCGGCATGCAGGCACCGAATTTGATTCAAGCGTTTCTTATCGAAAAGAATCCGGATGCCTTTTTGAAAAAAATGGATCGTGAATGGGAGAAAGTCCAAAAACGTTAAGGGGGAGGAAGCGAAATGAAAAATCGTGAACGTGCTTTTTTACTGATGTCGTTACCAGCAGTCGTCATATTCTTTATTTTTCACACCTATCCTGTTTTGCAGGGGGTGTTCTATAGCTTTACGAATTGGCGTGGATATGGGGAATGGAATTTTGTCGGATTAAGCAATTACTTAAACGTTTTTCAGGATGGCCGTGCGTTAAGTTCGTACTGGTTTACGTTCAAATTCGCTGTCGTGTCGACCATTTTGGTGAATATCTTCAGTTTAGCGGTTGCGCTTGGATTGAACGCAAAAATCAAGTTCCGGAAGACGCTTCGGGCTGTTTATTTCTTACCCAATATCCTGAGTATTCTGATTGTCGGGTTTATCTTCAATTTCATTTTTACACACTTTCTTCCTGAGATTATGGGAGCGTTAGGAATTGAGGCTCTTGCAAAAAATATCCTGGGAAATCCTGATACGGCGTGGATTGGAATTGTGATTATGACCGTTTGGCAGGCGACAGCGTTCAATACAATCTTGTATTTAGCCGGCTTGCAGACGATTCAAGAAGATGTGTACGAAGCAGCCGAGATCGATGGAGCGAATGCATGGAAGAAGTTCCTGAAAATTACGTTCCCACTGATCGCACCATTTTTTACGATCAACATGGTGCTTGCTATGAAGAACTTCCTCATGGCCTTTGACCAGATTGTGGCCTTGACGAATGGAGGACCTGGCCAGGCGACAGAATCTATTTCTCTTTTAATCTACAAAGGTGGATTTGAAGGTGGAGAGTTTGCCTATCAATCTGCGAATGCTGTCATTTACTTCATCATTATCGTTGTGATATCAATCTTTCAAATTCGCGTACTTCAGAAGCGGGAGGTGGAGATGTAATGGAAAGAGGAAAGAAGAACTGGCTCGTCACGTCTCTGTTAATTTTAGGAACGGTACTTGTGTTACTGCCGCTTTATTTAACCATTACGATCGCGCTGAAGACACCTGAGGAAATGTCAGAACCATTGCTTTCTTTGCCTGACGAATGGCGGTTCCAGAATTTTGTTGATGCGGTGCAGGTGACCGACTTCTTCGGTGCCCTTTTAAACAGTACGATGGTGACGGTTTTCGTTGTAATTCTGACATTGTTATCTAATTCACTTGTCGCTTATGCGATTGCTCGTAATATGCATAAACGTTTATACAAGTTTCTTTTTTATTATTT
>NZ_JRNX01000947.1 GCF_000786645.1 Halobacillus sp. BBL2006 | reverse complement strand
GAGACTCCCGCGGGAGAAGGGGCTAGGCGAGATCCCACAGGGCGGAGCCCGGGGAAGCTTGCCAGGTCCCCCGCAGGAAAGCGAGTCGTTTCCCCACCATCCCTAGCCCTGATCCAGTACCGGACTCAGATACCTCAAAACTATGTCTTCTACAATCGGGAGCATTAGTTGAGTAAGAAGAATGGGGAACTGGTTGTAATTCAGATTTCAAAAATAGGTAAAAAGTATGGTTATAAAAGAATAGCCAAAAATTGAAAATTAATCCTGTTATAAGGGAGGAACGTCTTATATAATTAAATAGAACAATCTATTAGGAAAGTAGGATGTAAATGGGGAAAAGACAACTGTGTGTGTTGATCTTCTCTAGCATTATCCTCGCTGTCTTATCTGTAGGAACGGTATCCGCAGAAGAAGAGGAAAGTGCAAAAGAAGTTCAATTGTTGACGAAAAAACAAATGGTGCTAAAGACGTTAGAAGTCCCGGATCCGGCTGCTCGATTTGTATACGATTCTGGATTTGATTTTGAATATCCTGATGCTGTCAGAGGAATTTACGTGACAGGTCCATCTGCTGGTGGAGCTAAAATGAGTGAACTGACAAAGTTAGTTGAGTCTACGGATTTGAATGCAATGGTTATCGATATTAAGGAAGACCATGGAAATCTTACATTTGAACCTGAAGACGAGAAGTACGCGGATATTGCTGAATCATACATAGACGATCCGAAGAAAATGTTGAAAACTTTAGAAGAAAAAGGTATCTACCCTATTGCCCGCGTGGTAGTTTTTAAAGATACTCTTCTTGCGGAAAAACGGCCTGATCTATCCTATACCCAAAACGGAAAAGTATGGGTCAATGGACGCGGTGAAGCATTCGTGAATCCATTTATGAAGGAAGTATGGGAATACAATTTGGAAATTGCTAAAATGGCAGCAGAAATGGGCTTCAAAGAAATTCAGTTTGATTATGTACGTTTCCCAGAAGGGTTTGGTAATCGTGATGATATCCTTGAATATAGTCAAGGAGATTATGCGAACCTTGAGCTGGAAGAAGTCCAAAAGCGTGTTAAAGCGGTTACCGACTTTGTCGCTTTTGCGAGAGAAGGGCTCAGTAATTATGATGTAGATGTATCTGTTGATATTTTCGGATACTCTGCAACGATTCCGGAAGCTCCGAATATCGGTCAAAACTTTTCTAAAATATCCAGTAATGTCGATGTGATTTCTTCCATGATTTATCCTAGTCACTGGGGACCATACTTCGGCATATCGAAGCCTGATGCAGAACCTTACCGTTTGATTAGCGAGTATGCGAAGGTTGAAAATGAGGTCTTAGGTAAGCTTGAGAATAAACCGACATCGAGACCATGGATTCAGGACTTCGAAGCTCCGTGGCTATACTCAGGACCAACCAAACAGTATGGTAAAGCTGAAGTAGAAGTACAGATCAAAGCACTGAAGGAAAATGGGATCAATGAATATTTGATCTGGAATGCAGGTAATAATTATTCACCGAACGTCGATTATACACCTATGAACTAGACAGCAGAAGTGGCGGGGAACCGCCACTTCT
>NZ_JRNX01000946.1 GCF_000786645.1 Halobacillus sp. BBL2006 | reverse complement strand
TAAAACAGGGACTGCAGAAATGATTTCTTTAGCACGTAAGGGGTCTTGCAATTGAGGAAGAATAAAAACTCCAATTCGCCCATCATTTAAGTCCCTTTTAATGAGGGGAACGAGAGCGGGAGTTCCGGAATCCCTGAACACTCCTAAACTTACAGAGACGTCGTGAAGAATCGCTTGTCTCTGACCTAAATTGGCAATCGTTGTTCGAACGCTAAATGACTTCGGAGTAAGGACGAACCCCATTCCGTATTTTAGAATTTCTCTTTGTCTTTCTGGAAGACCAATGTTCATAATATAAATACTGTCGACATATAATCCCGCCCCATCAAAATGAAGTTCTGACTGCTCAACGGTTACGATATCCGATAATTTTGAACCGCTCATAAGAAAATTAGCCAACACAAAACAGACGACCGTCGCGATAAGAGAAGCCCAAATGTTGATTGCTAAATAGCTGAGCGTGACCACGAATGAAGTGAAGATAACGAGATAATTCCTACTTTCAAAAGTAACGGCAATTCCCTCAATGTACGTATTCCCTCTTGGAACCAGCTCATAAGAATCCATTTCAGTCAGTGTATTTCTCTCCATATTTCTTACTTCCCTAAATTGAGAGGCAGCTAGTGTTAAGAATGTGACCGCTGTAAACTCTTTTTCCATAATAGATGGAATAGCAATCGTCCCTAATGCCGAAGCAATGAAACCTAAAGATAAATGAATGATTTTCCCATGGAGATAGGTAGGGTATTGTCGATAATCACTTCGAAGCATGAAGATACGCAAGGCGGTACCAACAACAATGCCGACGATGATCGGATAAGTATATTCGTTCACATATATGCAGCTCCTTTATTAAAACTTTGCAGCCTTCTCTTTTTATTTCTATTT
>NZ_JRNX01000945.1 GCF_000786645.1 Halobacillus sp. BBL2006 | reverse complement strand
CTCATGATTAAATTTAATACAAACGCTGTTGTACCAACACTCAATGATCGTGTCTTCTACTATTCTGCACTTATGCTGAATATCCTATTTGCTTATTTATTTACTTTAAACGATTTTTAAAAGATTCCAGAAAAAGAACAAAGGCATATAGTGAAGTTTCAAAAAATCAACAGAAAAGATGCCCCTATCAAATAACAAAGATATCCTAATTGATCATCCGACTGTGACCCTCCCAGAAGGATTTACGAATGACGACTTTCTGAATTTTTCCTGAAGCAGTCTTCGGAAGCTCTTCGATAAACGATACACTCTTCGGAGCCTTGAAGTGAGCTATTTTCTCACGACAAAAAGCTATGAGTTCCTCCTCTGACACCAACTCTTTTTCTCTTAAGACCACGACCGCATGAGGAACTTCTCCCCATTTTTCATGAGGAATGGCTACGACAGCCGCTTCCAATACAGAAGGGTGCTCATACAGTGCTCCCTCTACTTCAATAGACGAAATATTTTCCCCGCCACTGATAATCACATCTTTTT
>NZ_JRNX01000103.1 GCF_000786645.1 Halobacillus sp. BBL2006 | reverse complement strand
TGTTTTTTTATATTTTAGTGTGGAATCGGCTTGGGCAGCGATACACAGACGAGATTCCTATATCAGCGAACGCCGATATATTTCAACGTTCGCTGATATAATTCAGCTTTTGACGATATAAGGTCTTGAACGCTGATATACATATAGAATTGATAGACATCGAATCTAGCCTTAAAATCCAGCTCTCCACAATCAAAGCTCAATCATAGGAAACCTTCCACAGAAAAAGCCCTTGCGGAGGTGCCGTTTTTCCAGCTGCCTCTCGTTCTTTCGCCTCTATTATCACTGGAATCTCTTCAGGATCACGATCGTGACGTCCAACTTCTAGCAGGGTACCTACTAAAATACGAACCATATTATAAAGAAAGCCTGATCCTCTGAAAATAAATACGATTTCTTCCCCTTCTTTTTGAACAGAGGCCTCATGAATCACACGTATCTTATCCCCTTTAATATCGGTACGAGGTGAGCAGAAGGACGTAAAATCATGTTGACCTTCAATAAACTGACACGCTTTCTGCATGGCGGCTATATCTAAGTCAGCTTTCACATGGCAACGAAAATGGCGCTTAAAGACATTTGGCTCTCGGTCATTCCAAACATAGTACCGATATTCTTTCCCTGTGGTATCATATCGGGCATGAAAATCACGCGATACGTTTTCTACAGATGAAACATGAATATCGGATGGCAATAAAGAAGAAAGAGCGCGTTTCCAATTGGGAACGGGGATGTTCAAATCTGTATCGAAATGAATCACCTGTCCTAAAGCATGGACACCGGAATCCGTTCTCCCTGAAGCCGATACTTTGACCATTCGCCCTTTATGCATTTTCGAAAGGGCCTTCTCAAGTTCGGCCTGTACCGTATTGCCATTTGGCTGGATTTGATAGCCAGCATAGTTGGTGCCGTCGTATTGAATGATGCACTTTAAACGCTCCATACGTTACCCTCCCATCAGCTTCGAGTTAACAAGAGTCCAATGACCAACACTCCGAAGACAATGAATAAATAGACATCCAATTTGCCGAGACGCAGCTCCCTAAGTTTGCTTCTGCCTTCACCGCCTTGATACCCCCTTGCCTCCATGGCCATAGCGAGCTCCTCAGCGCGTTTGAAGGCACTGACAAACAAAGGGACCAACAAGGGGATAACGGCTCTTATACGGTCTTTAAATGAGCCTGTACGGAAATCTACACCTCTGGAAGCTTGAGCTTTTGAGATTTTCTCTGTTTCCTGCATGAGCGTCGGAATAAATCGTAAGGAAATCGACATCATAAGGGCTAATTCATGGACAGGAAAGCGAACCCTTTTCAAAGGGCCTAACAGTTCTTCAATCGCATCTGTAATTTCAATAGGTGTAGTCGTTAACGTTAACAGCGATGTCACTAATATCAAGAGAAAGAAGCGAAGAGAGATGGCAGCCCCCTGGACTAGACCCTCTTCATAGACTTCCCATCCAAACAGGCTGAACGCTACCTCTCCCTGCCTTGTCACAATCAAATGCAAAATGAACGTAAAGATCACTAAGAACCAAACCGGCTTCAAACCTTTCATAATATAAGGAAAAGGTATCCTGGAAAGTAACGCACTTCCGATAGAAAATAACGCGAGCAATCCATAGCTCATAACAGAATTAGCAAAAAACACGATCACGACAAAGAAAAAGATGATGGCGATTTTTGACCGTGGATCCATTCGATGAACGATTGAGGTCCCCGGAATATACTGACCGATAATCATTGAACTACTCATGATCGCGGCCTCCTTCCATCACTTGAGACAATTCCTTTGCTAACTCTGCTATTGTTTGCCCCTTATACTCAATCGTGGAGCCAAATTCCTCGTTCACCTTTGTTACAAATTCAATGACTTCCGGCACATCAAGCTGAACAGCTTTCAGCGCATCTTGCTGCTTAAAGATTTCCAGAGGTGTGCCTTCTCGATAAACTTCACCTTGGTTCAGAATAATGATGTGATCGGCATAAGCTAGCGCATCTTCCATACTGTGAGTGACTAGGATTGTTGTGAGCTGTTTTTCCTTATGAAGGCGATGGAACATATCCATGATTTCTCGTTGGCCGTTTGGATCAAGCCCTGCCGTCGGTTCATCCAACACGAGAACTTCGGGGTTCATTGCCAGGACTCCTGATATAGCGACCCTTCGCATTTGGCCTCCGCTTAAATCAAAAGGTGATCGATCAAGCAATTCTTCCGGTAACTGGGTGGCTTGAATCGCTTCTTTCGTCCTTCTCGAGATCTCGTCCTCATCTACCCCAAAATTTTGTGGACCAAAGGCAATATCCTTGGCTACCGTTTCTTCAAACAGCTGATGCTCAGGATATTGAAAGACAACCCCCACTTTTTCACGGAGCTTTTTCAACTGCTTATTTTTTACCCCTGCTTTCATTTCGTAGTCACCGATGGATACTTTTCCGTCTGTAGGCTGCAACAATCCATTGAGATGTTGAATCAATGTGGATTTACCTGAACCCGTATGTCCAATGATTGCTACGAACGATCCCGATTGGGTAGAAAAGGACAGGTCATCCAACGCTCGATGTTCAAACGGACTATTGGGCTGATAAACATAACTCACATGCTCGAACGTAATGTCCATAATTCCTCCAACAACTCCTGGTGATTGAGTGGCTCACGTGAAAGCTTCATGCCAACAGTTCTCAGGTGATCTGCCAGCTTGCTTACGAAAGGAGTATCTAAGCCAATTTCGATTAACTGATCTTTTTTAGAAAATACGTCTCTTGGGGTTCCTTCCATCCAAACCTCTCCCTGGTTCATGACCAGAACACGGTTCGCCTGTGTTACTTCTTGCAAATCGTGAGTGATTGTAATTAAAGATAGGTTCCGCTGTTCTTGAACGTCCCTTATTGTACTCATGATTTCTTTCCGCCCTTTGGGATCTAACATAGCTGTCGCTTCATCTAAAATGATGTATTTTGGAGAGACGGCAAGCACACTCGCTATAGCGACCCGTTGTTTTTGACCTCCAGAAAGGCGGTGAGGCTCGTGACGTTCATATTCTGTCATTTGGACAGAAGCTAAGCTTTCCTTGATGCGGTCTAGCATCAATTCACGAGGCATTCCATGGTTCTCCATTCCAAAAGCGACATCATCTCGAACCGTCGTACCAACAAATTGGTTGTCTGGATTTTGAAATACCATGCCCACTTGCTTTCGTATGGCCCATACGGTCTCTTGAGCTACCTTCTTGCCGTTAACTATGATTTCACCTTCTTGAGGAAATAACAAACCATTCATCAACTTGGCAATCGTAGATTTCCCTGAGCCGTTATGGCCAATGATCGCTACCCATTCATTAGCACCTATAGTAAAGCTTACATTCTTCAATACCCAAGGCATATCTTCTTGATATCGAAAAGAAACATTTCTAAACTCGATTTGGCTCTGTCCCAATCTCCTTCCCCCTCTGCTCACCTGACTATTTCCCAGGAAATATGACATTAATCCCCTTGATTACTGCCTGTTTTCCAACGCGCTTTCTACAATTCCCGCAAAAGAAAATCTATCTAATCTATTAACAATAGTTTTTAGACCATAAAAAAAGGGCTGGATTCAACCTCGCGATGAGATTCAGTCCTGCCCTTTTACACTAATGGTATTCATTAAACTAGTTCAATGATCGCCATTTTCGCTCCGTCACCTTGACGTTCGCCTAGCTTAAGCACGCGAGTGTAACCACCTTGACGGTCCTCATAGCGTGGGCCGATGTCAGAGAATAGCTTCTGTAGAGCTGTTTGCTCTCCTTCACCGTCAGCTTTAGCGTTGTAAAGGAATGACTCAGCTTGACGACGGGCATGAAGATCGCCGCGTTTACCTAGTGTAATCATTTTCTCTACAACAGAACGAAGCTCTTTGGCTTTAGCTTCTGTTGTTTCTAAACGTTCATGGATGATCAAGTCTGTCGCTAAGTTACGAAGAAGCGCCATGCGTTGATCAGTTGTACGTCCTAGTTTTCTAGCCATTCGTTATCCCTCCCTTTCGGAAACTCTTGATGTGATCTATTTATTAATCGTCTTTTCTCAAACCTAATCCCAGTTCATCCAATTTGTGCTTCACTTCTTCAAGTGACTTGCGACCAAGGTTACGAACCTTCATCATATCTTCTTCAGATTTATTCGCAAGTTCCTGCACTGTATTAATTCCAGCGCGTTTCAAGCAATTGTAAGAACGTACAGAAAGGTCAAGCTCTTCAATCGTCATCTCAAGAACCTTCTCTTTTTGGTCCTCTTCTTTTTCAACCATGATTTCAGCTTTTTGAGCTTCATCAGTAAGGCCAACAAAGATGTTGAGGTGTTCCATATAGATCTTGGCTCCAAGAGAAATCGCCTCTTCTGGGCGGATACTTCCGTCAGTCCAAACGTCTAACGTAAGCTTATCGAAGTTGGAAGTTTGACCGATTCTCGTATTCTCTACTTGATACGTCACACGAGATACAGGCGTAAAAATAGAGTCAACTGGAATCACGCCGATTGGTAAATCTTCATGGTTATTTCCTTCAGCTGGACGATATCCTCGTCCTCTTTCAGCTGTAATACGCATACGAAGGCTAGCCGTGCTGTCTAGTGTAGCGATATGAAGATCTGGATTCAGAACTTCCACATCACTATCGTGCGTAATATCAGCTGCTGTTACTTTTCCTTCACCCTGTACATCGATCTCTAAAGTCTTCTCTTCTTCGGAGTAAACCTTCAAAGCTAGTTTCTTTAGATTCAAAATGACCGTTGTTACGTCCTCCACGACTCCATCAATAGTTGAGAATTCGTGAAGTACCCCGTCAATTTGAACAGATGTTACAGCAGCGCCAGGAAGTGAGGATAATAGGATACGACGCAAGGAGTTACCTAGAGTTGTACCATACCCACGCTCAAGCGGTTCTACGACGAACTTACCAAATGTGGACTCATCGCTGATCTCAACCGTCTCAATTTTTGGCTTTTCAATTTCGATCATTTACAAAAAACCCTCCTTCAAAACGTCGAAACCCCGGTTAGACAATGGGTCTAACCGAAATTCCTCAGGTAGGCAGTCCGAATTAAGACAACTGCATATTTTTCTGTCTAGTGCGGTGCTGTGATAAAAGCTATCATAACCCATTATAGACAGGGTGACAAATTCTATTCAGAACTATTATACGCGACGACGTTTTGGTGGACGGCAACCATTGTGTGGTACTGGAGTTACGTCACGGATTGCCGTGATTTCTAGACCTGCTGCTTGTAGTGAACGGATCGCTGCTTCACGACCAGCACCAGGGCCTTTTACTGTAACTTCAAGAGTTTTCATTCCGTTATCCATTGCATCTTTTGCTGCAGCTTCTGAACACATTTGTGCAGCGAAAGGAGTAGACTTACGAGATCCCTTGAAACCTAAAGCACCTGCACTGCTCCAGCTGATTACGTTACCTTGAACATCAGTGATCGTTACGATTGTGTTATTGAATGTAGAGCGAATGTGAGCCATTCCAGTCTCTATATTCTTTTTCACGCGACGCTTACGACTACGAGTATTTCCTTTACGTGCCATATAGTTAGCTTACCTCCTTTACCTATCTATTTATTTACGTTTATTAGCCACTGTACGACGTGGGCCTTTACGTGTACGAGAGTTGTTTTTCGTTTTCTGTCCACGAGCTGGAAGTCCGCGACGGTGACGGATTCCGCGGTAAGAACCGATCTCAATCAAACGTTTGATGTTTAGAGAGTTCTCACGGCGAAGATCACCTTCTACGTTGTGTTGTTCTACAGCTTGACGAATTTTAGCCAATTCGTCTTCTGTTAGATCACGAACACGAGTATTTTCTGAAACACCAGCTTCAGCTAGGATTTCAGTAGCTAGGGATTTGCCGATTCCAAATACATACGTTAATGAAATTGCCACGCGCTTATCGCGAGGAATATCTACACCTGCTATACGTGCCATGTGGTACGTGCACCTCCTTCAGATTAACCTTGTTTTTGTTTATGCTTAGGGTTTTCACAGATTACCATGACTTTACCTTTACGTTTGATGACTTTGCATTTTTCGCAAATTGGTTTTACAGAAGGTCTTACCTTCATCATCCATACCTCCTTTAATATCGGAGTTTTATTTGTAACGGTACGTTATACGACCTTTTGTCAAATCATAAGGGGAAAGTTCTACCGTTACTTTGTCTCCGGGCAAGATTCGAATGAAGTGCATACGAATTTTACCAGAAACATGAGCTAAAACGGTATGACCGTTCTCGAGTTCTACCTTAAACTGTGCGTTCGGTAAGGTTTCAACGATCGTCCCTTCTACTTCAATAACATCGTCTTTCGCCATCGAGTTGATCTCCCTTCTTCAAATCAGTCACTAGTTCATTGACATATTTAGACACGGCAAACCGCAGCTTGCCATTTGTGACGCGACCAGTTTCTAGAAGGCTGTTCTGGACTTCCGGAGAGATGAAATCCATAAGCTCAATATGCTGCATGTTCTTTTTCTTTGGTCGATCATACTTACGTTTCTCTCCGTCGGCAAGCAGCACAAAGCGGCCATCCAGCACATCGATCACAACCGCGTACTGTCCTGCCTCACGCCCCTGCACGATACGAACAATTTGACCTATTCGTGGACTCGACTCAGATTCGTTCAAAAACGATCACCTTCATTTAGGATTTTGTTAATATTTCGTAACCCTCTTCCGTAATCGCGACGGTGTGTTCGAAATGCGCACACATTTTACCATCTTTCGTGACTACCGTCCAACGGTCAGCTAACGTCTTCACATAGCGAGAGCCAGCGTTAACCATTGGTTCGACTGCCAATACCATTCCAGGTTTCAGACGAGGACCTTTGTTGGGTGGACCATAATGAGGAATTTGTGGATCCTCATGAAGTTCCTGCCCTACTCCGTGTCCAACGTATTCACGCACAATCGAAAATCCTTCCGACTCTACGCAGCTTTGAATGGCATGGGATATATTTGAAAGGCGCTCACCTGGTTTTGCTTCATCAAGTCCTTGGAAAAGCGACTTTTCCGTAACTCTCAACAATTCCATGGTTTCCTCATCAACAGTGCCGACTGGATACGTCCAAGCCGAGTCACCGTGATAACCTTGGTATTTCGCACCGATATCGATGCTGATGATATCTCCGTCATTCAAAACCCGGTCTCCCGGGATTCCATGGACGAGCTCTTCATTAACCGATGTGCAAATACTACCACGGAATCCATTATAACCTTTAAAAGATGGGATTGCATCCATACTGCGTATGAATCTATCAGCAATCTTATCCAATTCTCCAGTTGTTATACCTGGCTGGATGTTGCGTTCCAACTCTTGGTGCGTCAAGGCAACGATTCTGCCTGCTTCACGCATAATATCTAATTCCCGTGGAGTTTTACAAATAATCATGAATTCAGGTCTCCAAGCTTTTGGTCAATATCTTTGAATACTTCATTGATATCTTTATCGCCTTCAAACGATACTAAATAGCCTTTGTCTTGGTAGAAATCCAGAAGTGGCTGTGTTTGCTCAACATTCACTTCAAGACGCTTTCTTACGGTTTCCGGCTGATCGTCTTCTCTTTGAATCAACTCAGAGCCATCATTGTCACATTTACCTTCCTCTTTAGGAGGATTGAATGCAACGTGATAGGTAGCACCGCATGTTGGGCAGATGCGTCGTCCAGTCAGACGCTCGACGAGTTGGTCTTGTGGAACATCGATATGAAGAACGTAATCTAATGATTCGTCCATATCTTTCAATAGATTCTCAAGAGCTTCTGCTTGTGCGATCGTTCTTGGGAACCCATCTAGTAGAAAGCCTTTTTGGCAATCAGGTTTACTAAGACGCTCGCGAACGATTCCGATGGTTACTTCATCTGGAACCAGTTCACCTTTGTCCATATAGGATTTAGCTTCTTTACCAAGTTCTGTTCCTTCTTTGATAGCTAAACGGAACATATCTCCAGTTGAGATATGAGGGATGTCATATTTTTCGACTATCTTCTCCGCCTGTGTGCCTTTACCAGCACCCGGGAGACCCATGAGAATTAAATTCAACGTGTTCCCCTCGCTCTCATATTTCATTAGTTATACACTAATTATTTAATAAAACCTTTGTAGTGGCGTTTTACAAGCTGACTTTCAAGCTGTTTCATCATTTCAAGGGCAACCCCGACAACGATGAGCAAGCTTGTCCCGCCGATTT
>NZ_JRNX01000944.1 GCF_000786645.1 Halobacillus sp. BBL2006 | reverse complement strand
CTGATTTCAATAGTATCACCTGGTTCACCGATGATCCGTTTGACATAACTTTTTACTGGTCGCTCAATGATGACAATGTCTCCGCGTTCAGGCTCATCTATATAATAAATGATTTTGTTGAACATGACTCGTTCACCGTTTTTAAGTGTCGGGTCCATACTGGCTCCTTCAACAATGGAAGTCGCAAAGAAAAAGGTCCGTAAAATAAATGCCAATGTGATGGCTACGGCAATGGCTTTGATCCACTCCAGCCATTCATTTTTAGCTTGTTCTGACACTTCGATCTTCCTTTCTTAATGAACATGACTTTAGATAATGTCCATTTCAACTCTTATTTTATCATATGATCAACAAAAGAAAAGATAGAGAGCTGTCATTTAATATACACTTAATAATCAGAAGAATTGTCGAATTCTTGGAAGTTTTATCAGTCTTATTTACAAACTAATTGATAATTGAGATAATTCTTCTCGTGTTAAACATATAAGGGGAACAGATATTCTTTTTAAAAGCAATTATGATAAAATAAATAGAAAAGAGAGCAAGGGGGAAACTGCAGGTGCAAGCAACCAAAAACGATCCTCTTCTTGTTAAAATTGAGCAGCTTCGCAAACAAATGAGTGAAGTAGCGCTCGAACAAGGTTTTTCCAGTGAAGAAACAGTAAGACTTAGTCAAGAGTTAGATGAACTGCTTTATCAAATCCAAAATACCGATCAATAAAGACCATGGAATTAATTCCATGGTCTTTCTATATTTTTGGCTTGGTTAAAAGACGCCGGCTTATTTTAGGGTGAAGGTTCTTCAAGAAACGTACAGGAATATTGAAGACTCGATTTCTAGATGTTTATGTAGTTTTAGGGGCGTTGGGGAAGGGTTCGTCTAGCTGTAACGCCCAGACACTCGCGTCATAAGCAGAAAAATCA
>NZ_JRNX01000943.1 GCF_000786645.1 Halobacillus sp. BBL2006 | reverse complement strand
GTTTTTTATGTTTGTTTTCGATAAAGGTTAAAGATTGATTCATAGTTAGGACTCCTTCTTTGGTAGTTTTGCGCACATCCTTTAAACAAACAAAGGATTTTGGATATTGTTATATATTTTACGTGTTACGAAAGAGTTTTTAAAGCCTTAATTGTGATTTTTTAGAAAATTATCAAAGAAAGCAGAAAAATAACAAACCCACCTCAGGTCATCCAGATTCTGGATGACCTGAGGTGGTAAGAAAAGGGAATTATAGAATGCCAATCGTGTTTAATAGAATAACAACGGCGACAGCGATGACTGGAATAAGTAAAGCTACGACAAAGATATCTCTGTAGCTGTCTTTGTGCGTCATGCCGGTGATCGCAAATAGCGTAAGTACCGCTCCGTTGTGTGGCAGCACATCCAGTCCGCCTGAAGAAAGTGAAGCAACACGGTGGAAGGCTTCAGGACTGATGCCTGAGGTCTGCGCGATCTCGTAGTACTTCGACCCGAGAGCTTCCAGTGCAATCCCTAACCCGCCAGATGCCGAGCCAGTGGCACCGGCTAAAACGTTAACGGCGATTGCTTCAGAAATGAGTGGGTTTCCTTTAATGCCAACCAAAAGTTCCGTTAGGCGCTCAAATCCTGGCACTTCACGAACAACGGTACCGAAACCGACCGCGGCACTTGTATTGATGATCGCAATAACCGATCCGCTTGCTCCTTTGTTAATGGACGTAACGAATCCTTTGATCAGCGTAATGTTCAAGAGCATAATGAGTACAATCCCTGCAATCAAGGCGGTCACAACATCCCAGGCAAGTAGATTCAATGTCAGTAGAACCGTAAGCAAAGGTAAAATCGACAGGATGAAATTCGGCTGCCGATCAACCTGATTGACGATATTTTTGTCATTCGGTTCAACAAACGTTTCCCCTTTTTCTTTCAACTGCTTCTCTCGATAACGTAAGTATAAATAACCTCCGACAGCCATGATGATGGCAGCAATAATCCCCATGGCCGGTGCCGCTGTGGCTGTCGTTTTAAAATACTCCATTGGGATCAGGTTCTGAATTTGCGGTGTTCCAGGCAATGCGGTCATCGTGAATGTGAACGCCCCAAGTCCGATCGTTGCTGGAATCAGCTTACGGCTGATGTCCGCTTCACGGAACAATGACAGAGCCAGTGGATAGACAGCAAAGACAACGACAAACAAGCTGACGCCGCCATAGGTAAGTACGGCAGCCGACACGAGCACGCCGAGAATCGCGCGGTTGGTGCCGATGACTTTTGTAAA
>NZ_JRNX01000942.1 GCF_000786645.1 Halobacillus sp. BBL2006 | reverse complement strand
CCTCCCAATTATGGTTCTCCCGCCACACTAAGATTCGATTGTTCTAATAAAACGTCAATAGCTGAGCGTTTCCCTTCCCGAATAGAAGCTATATCTTCTTCAGAAATGTTATATCGATTATCAATAGAATCAAGAATGTTCTCTCTCGATCTTTTTAGCTTTATCGCTAACTCAATGGTTCGAGCTGTATCTTCGATGCTAGGTTTTTTATTTATATGATGCTTTTCTTGTTCTTCACGATTTTTAAACCATTCCGGTAATACCTCCTGACTTTGTGATTGTTTGGAATACGGAGCTTTATTAGCCTGCTTGTTCTTATATTCAATTTCTTCAGCATCCGCCTGTTCTACTGTTCGTATCCCTTTATTTATCCAGGATTGAAGGATGCTCTTAACGTAGCCCCATGTCGGTTTATTTCGGTCCAAGGAACGCTTCATAGCCTCCACAATTAATGGATCCCCAAGGTCTTCAACCCATTTCACTATTTCTTCTGAGATTTGAGGACGTATAATCCCAAAGTTGTTTTGGTAAAATTGAATGCTGTCACAATCCAATCGTTCAGAAGTTGTTGTAGTAATGAATTCTTTTACATTCTTAACTTCTTTAAGTTCTCTGCCATTCTTGTATGTGTCTTTCTGCTGTCTCTCTGGTGACGAGGAGTTGTCGTCTTGCTGTTTTTCTGCTGTTGTTTTGTTGTCGTATTTTTCATCGTTAGATTGATAAATCCCCCAGTTTCCAACGGTTATTACACTATATTTGTTGGTGGTATTTATACTAATGACACTGTCTTCCTGAAGTATTTTTATATAGTCACGAACGGTGGATTCATTCATACTTAATTCAGAAGCAGCTTTTTTACGGCCAAATATAAATTGTCCAGGTTTAAGAGTAACCTTTTGCCTCCCTACTCTCGATTCTGTACTTTTATGGCTTGCCTTCGTCAGACAATAAATGAACACTTTTAACAACTTCTCATTTTCGAAAATTTCACTATGAAGAATTTTACGATGCAGCTTTAACCACCCCTGCACAACCTCACCTCCTAATTTAATAATCTCTTAGAATATAGAGTTTGGTGATGATCCTTCCAAAGCTTTAGCCAATTGATTTCATATCTTTCACAAACAGTAGCTAAATACAGGGTAGAGAAATGAATAACACCAGTCATAATTTCAGCTGATTTCCGTATGTCATGAATCTTAATAGAGTGCTTATCGTGTAATTTTGCAGTTAAATTTACATTAGCTAATACATTAATAGCCTTCTGTAGTTCTTCCTCTAATAGAAGTTGTAAGAGAAAATTATCCTCTTCTACTTCCGGTCCCTCTAAGCGAGAGATCCCCCACCCAACATATTCATTAACAGCTTCAAGTGCTAACCAAGGATTGTTATACTTCTCAATAAAATATTTAGTGGATACAGGAGGAATCTTCCGTTCTCCCCCTTCCTGTTTAGAGATATATTCTCTTGACTGAAACATATCTACAGCTAACTGTTGCTGGGTTTTATTTTTGTTTTTCCTTAAATCC
>NZ_JRNX01000941.1 GCF_000786645.1 Halobacillus sp. BBL2006 | reverse complement strand
CAACCCGGTATGGAGACATCGGGATGGCAGCGTCGCTGAGTGGTAAGTCCAGATGAGCGTTTTTATTCAGGTGGTTTTACCAGTCCTGTTGATTTTCGGGGCTGGATATATCATTCAAAAACTCGCAAAGCTGGACATTAAGTCTGTCTCAACGATTGCCTTGTATGTCATGCTTCCCTGTCTCGTATTCAAAACCTTTTATGAAGCAGAACTCAACAATGAGTACTTGATGATGCTTGTATTCTCAGCGCTTCTGCTAATCAGTATTCTATTGATTAATAAGGTTGTCGCTAAAGCGAAAAACTACGATGCAAAAATGGAGAGCGGTTTAATCTTATCAACTGCCTTCATGAATTCAGGCAACTACGGTGCTCCGATCATCTTGTTTGCTTTCGGGGAGGAAGGCTTCGTCTATTCCGTATCTTTCCTCGTCTTGCAGGCGATCATCATGAATTTCTTCGGAGTTTACTATGCAGCCAAGGGGACGGCTGGCTTAAAAATGGCGATCGTCTCTGTTCTGAAAATGCCGCCGACGTATGCGGTCATCATTGCCCTAATTATGAATCTTGGCGGTATTGCCATGCCGGAGAATTTAGTTTCAAGTGTCAATCTCCTGGCAGACGCGACGATTCCGATGATCATGGTCGTCCTCGGCATGCAGCTTGCTGAAATCAAAGTGACGAATATGGAATGGGCGAAAGTTTCCTATGCTTCTACGGTCAGGCTCATCGCTTCCCCATTGATCGCCTTTGCTTTGACGCTTGTCCTGCCGATGAGTGACATGATGGCGAGCGTATTGGTGGTATCGGCAGCGATGCCATCAGCAGCCACAACTACAATTTACGCCGTCCAATTCAATTCGAAGCCCGAATTAGTCTCAAGCATTACCTTGATGACCACGTTATTCAGCATTGTGACCATTCCTGTTTTATTGACGATATTCATGTAGAACACGTGAAGACTGGGGATGGATCATGGATGCTTATTATAGAAAGGGTGAAAACAATGAGTGAAAAAGTGTCGAAGAAGATTCAAGTACAGGTGAAAGAAACACAAACAATTATGGAACTTTCGCAAATTATCCAGCGTTATGATTCTGA
>NZ_JRNX01000940.1 GCF_000786645.1 Halobacillus sp. BBL2006 | reverse complement strand
CGCCGATCCCGATAAGCGGAACATTTCTTTTCTCCAGCCATGGCAATGTACTGAACTGAGAAATGAGGAAATGACGTAATTTTGACATCTCGTCCTCAGAAGGAAGGTCTTTTTTGAAAAAGTCCTGCTTCAATGTCAAAGCACCGAAAGGAAAACTATGAGACTCGACAAGCTTCCGATCTTTGAAATATGTAACCTCCGTACTTCCGCCACCGATATCCACCGTTATCCCTTCCGTTAGTGGAGTTGAATTGACCACCGCTAAATAACCGTAGTAAGCTTCTTCATGCTCAGAAAGGATTCTCATGTCAAAGCCTGTCTGCTCGGACACTTTCTTAATAATGTCTTCCTGATTACTGGCTTGGCGAATCGTTGCCGTTGCTACACAAACCATTTCTTCGAGCGTGTAGGATTCTGCTACTTCCTTGAAGCTATTCAATGTAGTAAGTAGCGTACGAACTCCTTCATCCGATAAATCCCCTTCTTCCTGGAGATGATTTCTTAAACGAGCGACGGCTTTCACGTTTTCAATCTCACGTAAACGCCCACCCTTCTCTCTCAAATAAATCACTAATCGCATCGTGTTGGAGCCTACATCAATAATCGCGTAATACTTTTTCGCCATCCTCTCACCCGCCTACATATTTTTTGCCATTATAACAGATTAATAGCTGAAGTGCCTTGTTCACCACGCACAAGCATTAGAACAATCATTGGTGAAAGGATTTTACTTCACCTAACGATTGGAAGAAAGAACTCGGTGTTATCCATTCCCTTTCCCCTGACTCTTGTGACTTAAGCACCCCCTCTGTGACAAATCATTTCATTCAGCAGATTTGTCTGTGCATGTCGAGTCCCTCAAGGCGATTGCATCTTCAACGGTAGGCACTGTACTGGATAGAGTATTTATGAAAATCGTCTAAAAAAATTATAAAAAA
>NZ_JRNX01000939.1 GCF_000786645.1 Halobacillus sp. BBL2006 | reverse complement strand
CCCGCCATATCGAAGAGCTCAGCTTTGAACATATCTTTGTCTTTACGACCAATAAACATTCTTGCAGGAAATTTATCAATCTGTCCGGAAGCATCATCCTTGTTAAAGTCAATTTCTGTATTCTTCGATTTTTGAAAATCCCGGTATCCTTTTTTAAGCAATGTCGTTCCGCTTATGGCAAATACACCAGAATAAAGAAAGGCCAGAGCGATACTGCCTGCATTAAAAGTGAAAAGTCCGATAAAGAAAATAAAGGCAACTCCGACTAATAATCCTCCAGCCATCATTTGTTTTCGTGCGTCTTTTTCTATGTAAGTTTGTACATTTGTCATCACTTTTTCACCTTCCTCTCTTACTATATACGTTCATAAGAGAATTAGGTTTCAAATTAGTTTGTAAGAAAATCTTTCAAGTTTATTTCCTATACTGTAAAAAAAAGATGACCTCCCGCCAGGAAGGTCATCTTATCTTTAAACGTATTCAACGGGGTTAACCGCTTCTTTCAGCAGCAACTCCAACTCTTCCTTATAGTCACTCTTCTGAGCTTCTGTGTAGTTCAATTCTTTTGCCATATAATCTATAACGGCTTCTTTATGCTCGTGGACCCAATGAATATTGAAGAACAAGGCTCCTGTACGGCGAATAAAGAAGTCTACAGGTTTATAAGTCAGTTCAGCTTCCAATCCGTAGACGAGTTGGGCAAAGACGATCGGGTCAATTCCGGCTTCTTCTGCATCTTGTTTTCTATTTTTATAAATGTGGAAAACTGAATCGACATTGGATCCGTAAAGACGAACCAGTTTCTCTGCTTCCTCTTTACTCATGCCAATAGATTCGCCAATCTGGATGCGTTCTTTTTTAAACTGCTTGAAGCCTTTAGAACCGCCAACATCTCCGCCGGAAATCGGCATATGTTTCGTCTCTGAGTCTGAGTAACGAATGCCGTACTCTTCCATCAACTGATCACGGACAAGATCAACGGCTGTTTGAGCCATCTTACGGTATCCCGTAAGTTTTCCTCCTGCCATGGAAATAAGGCCGGAATCTGAAACAAAGATTTCATCTTTTCTGGAGATTTCAGATGGATCTTTTCCATCTTCATGAATAAGTGGACGCAATCCCGCCCAGCTGGATTCTACATCGTTTGCCGTTACTTCTACACTCGGGAACATTGTGTGAATGGCATCTAGAATATAGTCACGATCCGCTTCTGTCATTGTAGGGTGGGCAATTTCCTCTTGATATTCTGTATCTGTTGTTCCCACATACGTCTTCCCATCTCTTGGTATCGCAAAAATCATCCGGCCATCAGGGCTGTCAAAATATACGGCTTGTTTAAGCGGAAACTTCGATTGGTCAAACACAAGGTGGACACCCTTCGTCAATTGAAGTGTCTTGCCTTTTTTCGAGCCATCAATTTCTCGAAGCTCGTCGACCCATGGTCCACCAGCGTTAACAATTTTCTTCGCTTTCACATGATATTGTTTCCCTGTAACGGTATCTTCAATTTTTGCACCATGGATAGTGCCGTTTTCGTTATAGATAAAGTCAACGACTTTAGCGTAGTTTGTGGAAGAAGCGCCGTACTCCACAGCTTTCTTCATAACTTCTAACGTTAAGCGTGCATCATCCGTTTTATACTCCACATAGAATCCTGCGCCTTTTAGTCCTTCCTGCTTAACAAGAGGCTCACGCTCGATAGCTTCTTCTGCAGAAAGCATCGTACGGCGTTCGGATTTTTTAACGCCTGCTAAATAGTCATAAACACGAAGGCCGACGTTCGTGCTGAATGGTCCAAAATTTCCGCCCTCATGAAACGGAAGCATCATCCATTCTGGCGTTGTTACATGTGGTCCATTCTCATATACAATTTCACGCTCTTTTCCGACTTCAGCGACCATTTTCACTTCAAACTGCTTCAAATAACGAAGTCCTCCGTGAACGAGCTTCGTAGAACGACTGGAAGTACCTGCAGCATAGTCCTGCATTTCTACAACCGCTGTTTTCATGCCTCGGCTTGCAGCGTCAAGTGCAATACCAGAACCTGTAATTCCTCCACCTATGACAAGGACATCCCATTCTTCTTGGCTTAGTTGGTCAAAGTGTTCTTGGCGTTCATAACTTGAAAATGATTTCATGTTAGATCTCTCCTTCTATAAACTATCGTCAATAAGTATGGTCGTCTGATACGTTTATTCCCCAAAATGCCTAGAAGTATGTGTGAGAATGTGCATCTTTATGGGTGCCTCTCGAGTTGATAGTTTTTACTATTTTGCTGCAAACCATCCTCTAAAATCTGACTGTGAATAAAAAAGAGACCACGAAAGTCTTTATGCCTATACATAAAGTTCCGTGGTCTCTCCGTATCTCCGACCGTTTGCATTAACTTGTATCTTTATTATAGCAGAAAGGCAAGTGGAGTCAAAGCATTAATCCATCTTAAAAATGCGTGTCGCCTCAACTGCTTTTTGCCAGCCACGATAGAGATCGTTACTCTTCTCTTCGTTCATCATAGGCTCGAATTCGCGCTCTACTTTCCACTGATTCTCAATGGATTTACGGCTATCCCAGAATCCGATGGCCAAGCCAGCCAAATAGGCAGCTCCAAGAGCGGTTGTTTCACTGACTTCTGGACGCTCAACCGTCACATCCAAAAGGTCACTCTGGAATTGCATCAACAGATTGTTTTTGACTGCGCCGCCATCTACGCGCAGCTTCTTCAGCTCAATCCCGGAATCTTCGACCATGGCATCCACAACATCTTTCGTTTGATAAGCGAGTGACTCTAATGTGGCGCGGACAAAGTGGGCACGAGTCGTCCCTCGAGTCAATCCGAATACGGCACCACGCGCTTCACTATCCCAGTAAGGGGTACCTAGTCCGACAAATGCGGGAACAACATACACACCGTCCGTTGAGTTTACTTGACCTGCAATCTCCTCACTTTGAGGTGCATTCTCGACCATGTTTAACCCATCTCTCAGCCATTGAATAGCTGAACCGGAGACAAAAATACTTCCTTCCAACGCGTATTCGACTTTTCCGTCTACGCCCCATGCAAGAGTCGTTAATAAACCGTTGTCTGATTTGACTGCTTCCTCTCCAGTATTCATGAGCATAAAGCCACCGGTACCATACGTATTTTTTGCCATGCCCTTTTCAAAACACGCCTGGCCGAATAAGGCCGCCTGTTGGTCACCGGCAATTCCAGCAATCGGTACTTCTTTTCCATAAAAATGATAATCAACTGTGTGGGCGTAAACCTCTGAAGATGGTTTCACCTCTGGCAGCATACTTTTAGGAACCCCTAAAAGATCAAGAAGTTCATCATCCCATTTCAGGTCGAAGATATTATACATCAATGTACGTGAGGCATTGGAATAATCCGTCACATGAGCTTTCTTACCAGACAGTTTATAAACCAACCAGGTGTCGATCGTACCGAACATCAAGTCACCGTTTTCAGCTTTTTCCCTGGCTCCGTCCACGTTATCCAAAATCCACTTAACTTTCGTACCAGCGAAATATGGGTCAAGAAGAAGACCGGTTTTGTCTCGGAACGTATCTTCCAGTCCCTGATCTTTCAGCTCATTACAAATGTTCTGCGTCTGCCTTGATTGCCAAACGATCGCTCGATAGATCGGTTTTCCGGTGTTTTTGTCCCAAACCACTGTTGTTTCTCTCTGATTGGTAATGCCGATACCTGCTATCTGGTCAGGCTCGACATCTCCACGCCTCAACACGTCCGCAATGCAGGCTAAAACAGAAGTCCAGATTTCATTTGCATCATGTTCCACCCACCCAGGTTTAGGGAAATGCTGGTCGAATTCTTTCTGACCTGTTTCAACAATCTCTCCATCGTGATTAAATAAAATCGCACGAGAACTCGTCGTTCCCTGGTCGATCGATAAAATATACTTCTCCATGATTCTATTCCTCCTTTAGTAGATTTAAGTCGTTTGGACTTTTTTCAGCTCGACTCTCATAGATGAGAACAAGAGACCTAAGATAATGACAGATCCGACCCAAAACCAAACACTCGGATTGCCTTTGAATATAGATTGATAAAAAAGACCTCCGTATACGCCTCCGATGACCGGACCCAGGACAGGTATCCAGGAATATCCCCAGTCCGATCCTCCTTTACCGGGGATCGGCAAAACGGCGTGTGCAAGCCTCGGACCAAAGTCACGCGCGGGATTGATTGCATACCCTGTCGTAGAGCCGAGCGACATCCCGATCGCAACAATCAGCAGCCCAACAATTAATGGGTTCAAGCCTTCCGTGAATTCGTTTGCCCCTATAAACAGGATTCCTATAACTAAA
>NZ_JRNX01000938.1 GCF_000786645.1 Halobacillus sp. BBL2006 | reverse complement strand
AGCGGTTTGAGTAATTTGAGCTCCGATGATGATTTGCGGGCTTACTGCGTTAACACCTTCAGGCATTTGGTTTCCTTTATAGTGTCCACGGGAGAATAAGAATGCTTGATATAATGGAAGACCATGCCAGATTAACTGTGGTACATCACGGTAACCCGGAAGGATAAAGTCCGCTTTCTCAAGTGCAAATTGGCTTCCTAGCTGAGATGCTTCCTGTCCTGCGGTTGGTGCATAGAAACCAAGACGTCCTTGACGGTTTAGTGCGATGGAACGTTGGTCTAAGATTCGCGTATAAACCATACGGCGCATAATTTCTTTTAAATCTTCATCTGATAAATCAGGCATTGCGTCTTCGTTGACGATTTCGCCTTCTTCGTTCATGATTTGAAACGTTTCGAACTGATTTTCAATGTTCTCAAGAGTTCGTTTCAAAGTGATTCACCTCTTCCTTTCCTATTTTAAAAATGGATGCTGTGAGTAGCTTTCCCAATTATGAAAAAAAACTGTACCTTTTTGCTCTTTACGTTTTACCCTGTACACAACTTTATTAATCATACGTGTAACCTTAGCAAAAACTGTTACATTAATACGGCAACTTTATAATGGTACAATGTCAATCCACTATGTAGTTTAGCTCAATTCGTCATCATTCGTCAATTACTTCGCAAAAGATAATCTTCATCTATAAATAGAGCTCCTACACAGATAGAGAAAACAGGCTGAATTTGTCGACAGTTCCATTCATACTGTATCACTGAAATATTAAGCCTGTATTAATCATAATTTATTTTAAGGCAGGTATGCAAGAAAGACACACTTTTGAAAGGTGTAATTTCATTAACTAAGTCTTTTTCCATCTCATCTATCTAATTCAGAAGGTCTGTAATATTCTTTATTGATTTCTCTAATTTCATTAAAGCTCCCGATTGTTGAAGACTCAGTTTCGAGATAACAGCTGTTTCCGTTGCCTTAGACAGAGAAAGGAGTGCCGGGAAATCACTCGCTTTCCGT
>NZ_JRNX01000937.1 GCF_000786645.1 Halobacillus sp. BBL2006 | reverse complement strand
TGAAGGGCTTTGTAATATAATCATCTGCCCCAATACCAAGTCCTATGATTTTATCGGTATCGCTTTTCTTCGCACTCATCATTAAGATGGGTATATTCGATTCTTTTCGAATCCTTCGACATACTTCAATTCCGTCAATATTCGGAAGCATAATATCCAATACAGCCATCATCGGTTTTTCTTTGTGAAAATGAGTAAGACCTTGCTCCCCATCAAAGGTGAGGATAACTTCATAGCCTTCTACTTGAAGATAATCTCTGACTAGTTCGCCAAGTTCCTTTTCATCTTCCACAATTAATATTTTCTCTTCGTTCATAACAGCCCGCCTTCATAGATCATACATTACGCAGCTACATCACGCTTATTGAAAACAAACCACGTTAGTGTAATAAAGATAATAAAATAAACAATTAATACAATAATAGAGAAAGTCATCGTCATTCCTTCGACTAGTGGAACACCATTCGTATATTGCTGGAGGTTTGTATTCGCAAACAACACATACTTCACCCAATCATAGTTGCTTAACAATTGGGCAAGCTGAGGTCCGGTAAACAATAAAAAGATTGAAATACCAATAGCCAGAGAACTACTTCGGAATACGGTTGAAATCATAAAAGCTAATGTCACCATCATAAGCAAATCAACACTATTGAAGCCAAAGAGACGAATGATATGAGTAATCATGTTATTCTCTTGAACGTCCCCGTTATTGTACACGAGATAAGGGTGATCTGCACCACCAAGTCCAAAGAACAAACTCCCTATCAAGAAGGAAAAACCAAATAATAATACCAAACTAAAAAGAGCAAAAAGTAGTGTCGAAATGTATTTAGATAAGATAATCTTAGTACGACTTACAGGTCTGATTAATAACAACTTAATCGTTCCCCAGGAGAATTCACTAGCAACCATCCCGCCAGCTACAACAATCGTAAATAGAGCGATAATTCCTGTGAAATTCGTTGCATCAATCATGAATCCCCAAAGAGACTGAGAATCTACAGGAGGAATGTCGTGCTCGATTCGATAGTTGTTAATTGCGACTTGTTTCTTTACGTACGTTTCACCTGCCCCCTTTAAGGGGCTCTCTTCTAACCGTTTTTGTAGTTGTACATTCTCCATTTGCATTCTTTCTTTCCAGTTGGCATTTTCATTTGGTTCCATAATAAATTTAGAGAACACGCCTACCGCCAAAACCGCGAAGACTACTATCCCGATCATGATCCAGGTGCCTAAACGCTTATATAATTTCATATTTTCATTTTGGATTAAATTTAGTAATCTGACCATTTATT
>NZ_JRNX01000936.1 GCF_000786645.1 Halobacillus sp. BBL2006 | reverse complement strand
CGTCATCGATTGGTGCAGCATCCGGAAATCAGTTGGATCCATAGAGGTGCTTCGATCACAGAGGTTATCGAGATAATCACTGATCGTTTGATAAGCAACGATGAACCGAATGGCATCTTTCCAATTGTCACCCGCTAAAACAGCGTAGATTGATCCTCCTTCACAATGAAAAGTCTTATCTTCGATACTGGAAAGGGCTTGCGTACGGAGCTCATCATTCGGGATGGCCTGGGCACGCTCGATCCAGTAGTTTAATTCCTGATGCACAGCGGGGAATATCCTCCGGTAAACTTTGTACATCAAATGAACAGCATTATGCGGGACATGAGCTGTCAAGTCAATCCCTCCTTTTTAAGTTCTATCCAAGTGAAGCTTAATAAAATTAAGCGTGTAATTATAAACCGAATTCCATTCCGGTTCATTGAAGATTTCATGATAAAGACCGGGCCATTGTTTATAGCATTTCTCTTTGCTTGGTACTTTATGAAACCATTCTTTTGTTTTTTCAATGTCGACCATCAAATCTTCTTCCGCCTGCATGACTAATAAAGGTACATTCGGAAAAAGGTCGATTTGTTGAAAAGATTGTTTAATGGCTTTCTTGAACTCTCTATACCACCGGATCGAAACTTTGCTTAAAATCATCGCATCTTGTTTATCTCTCTTAATAAGTTCTTCGTTTCGCGTTACCTTTTCCGGTTTCATAGGGGCTTTCACTCTTAAAGTAGGCCAAACCTTATTAATGATATGGGAAAAAGCTTCTAGCGGTTTTCCTGCTCCATTCAGAATTCCGGCAGCAGGGGAGGAAAGAATGACCCCGTCAACCAAAGGCTGGAGTTCCTGCATAGCACGGATGACGGCAATACCTCCCATGCTATGCCCTAAAATAAAAACTGGCCTGGACTCATCAGCTTCGCTGATCCAGTAGCCGATCGTTTTCACATATTCATTAAAACGGCGGATGTGACCTTTTTTCCCTTTCGCTTTGCCTTGCCCTGGTAAATCGCCATAAATGACATTCAGTCCATCTTTTTGAAATTGCTCAGCCAAATCATCATAACGTCCAGAATGTTCAAATGCCCCATGGACGAGCACTATCGTTGCAAGGTTTTGTTCAGAAACCAACTTTCTCATTCCTACACGACTCCTTACGATTTGCTATACTGATTATACACATATTATAAGGGGGTTCTACATGATTTGCGAATATAAAGGGAAGCAGCCTCAGATTGATTCAAGTGCTTATATCGCCAGTGACGCAGTCATTACAGGGGATGTGAAGATCGGATCGCTGTCCAGCGTCTGGTTCAAATCAGTCATTAGAGGAGACGTTTCACCCGTACATATTGGAAAAGAAGTAAACATCCAAGATTTAAGTATGCTTCACCAAAGCCCTGACCAGCCGTTAATTCTTGAAGATGGAGTGACCGTGGGACATCAGGTGACTTTACATTCAGCCCATATTAAGAAAAATGCGTTAATCGGGATGGGTTCACTCATTTTGGACGGTGCAGTCATAGGCGAACAAGCATTCGTCGGCGCGGGCAGCCTCGTGCCTCCAGGAAAAGTGATTCCTCCAAATACATTAGCCTTCGGGCGACCTGCAAAAGTGATAAGAGAATTAAATGAAGATGATATTCAAGAGCTTAATCGTATTCGCAAAACTTACGTCGAAAAAGGACAGTATTATAAGAAACAACAATCCTGACTTATGTTCAAGATCTTTTTAAGTACTATGGTTTTTCTTGAATAAACCGATCATAACAGTTATTCAACATAAGTGAAGGATTGTGGAAGACACGATTTCGAGATATCCAGGGTTCGTTGCTGTATTGAGGTTCAGGGTTGGTTGGGAAGCAGCTCGTCCAGCTCCCACGCCCAGACACTCGCGTCATAAGGAGAAAATCAACGGAATGAAATAGCCCATTCCTTTTGATT
>NZ_JRNX01000935.1 GCF_000786645.1 Halobacillus sp. BBL2006 | reverse complement strand
ACCCGCCATGAACCATCTACTTGTCTTTCTCACATAAACACCTCTAATTTAATAATACTGAACACCTGAATGAAGATACGACCACACTTGTACCAACCTAATCTTCCAATTCCCTTTGTAATAAGGAAATATGCGCTTAGCATCGATATAAACAGAAAACTTCAATCCCTATATCCATTACACACATATTTACCCTGAAACGCCTACAGAAAAGCAGTTGCACGAAAAAGATTAGTCGCGCAACTGTTCTTTATTAGCTGTATTGAATTCTACCACATGCGATAAGCGTTATTTTTCGATTATGCCGCCCTCTTTTTCATCAACCATAAGAAATAAGGAGCCCCAATGAGCGCAACAAGAATACCGGACGGAATTTCATTCGGCGCTAATAATGTACGACTGAATAAGTCAGCTATCACTAATAACAATCCGCCTACTAGCATCGTTACAGGCAGCAGTTTTTGGTTGGCATTTCCTACCAAAAGTCGGGCTGAATGCGGCGCGATCAAGCCGACAAAGCCAATCGATCCAACCGCAGCAACGCTGCAGGCTGCAAGCAGTGTGGCGATTAAAGCCATTTGGAAACGAACGGAACGGACGCGGAGACCGAGCCCTTTTGCCGTGTCATCTCCCAAAGAAAGTACATCCAGTGTTTTGATATAGAAAATGAGCAGCGGGATAAACAGAATAACTGGCCAGATCAGATATTGTAACAGCTCTGCCCAACCTTTGGCATAAGTGGTTCCTGATAACCACGTCAATGCCGAAGCCACACCAAGATCGGACTGGACAACAAGGATTTGAATAAAGGAGGAACCGAAAGCAGAGATTCCGATTCCCAACAAAGCAAGTACGGTCGGCTGGAATTCAGCTTTCGCACCAAGCACCATCACAATAAGGAAAAAGATGAGCGCGCCAATCATCGCTCCAACAGGAATCCAAAAGGCGGACAAGCTGAATACGAACATCGTCGTCAACGCCCCTACTCCCGCTCCAGAAGTAATCCCAATCACGGACGGATCCGCAAGCGGGTTCCTGAGCACACCTTGAAAAATCAACCCACTCACAGCTAACACAGCACCACTGAATAACGCGACCAATGCACGTGGCAATCGCAAGTTCAGTATATAGTTTTTAATAAATTCATTCGAATGACCAAAAAGCGCATCAAATGCGACCACTGGTTCAAAACCGTAATTTCCTGAAGCCATGCTTACAACTAAGGTCAAAATAATAACGATTCCAAGAACAGGCGTCACCTTCCAGAGCGAAAGGTTGACAGAAGCTTTCCCAGCCATAACCGAA
>NZ_JRNX01000102.1 GCF_000786645.1 Halobacillus sp. BBL2006 | reverse complement strand
TTTCTTCTTTTTTATTAGTCCCAGGCTCTACACTGATAACCACCCTGCATGCAGGGCACGTCAAAATCCGTAACATCATTTACACCCCAGTCAACATGGTGGATAGACATGTGTGGATACTAGTTTCCGCTGATCCTTGTTATCTATCAGGCCAACCTTCATAAGTTCCTCACTTTAAAACAGCTATTACCACATCTCAACCTCAAATATAGTTATCCCAGGAATTTCGCTTTCGAACGCTTTTTCCTGTGCTTTCAGAACAATTTCATAATTCTTTTTGTCTATTCGTGAACATCCTATCAACTGGAATGGTGCGAGTAATATCTGCTGCATAATACTCGACTACCGCTCCTTTCCCACCTACCGGCGACGGAACCTACGCTTATCTCGAAATCGTGTCTTCCAGATAACTGCAAGTTTGCTAAATAACCTCTATCGTCTATTTGTTTATTAAAGATAAGTCTAAGAAAAAAGAGAAGGATTTAATTCATCCCCCTCTTTTTCTCTCTAGTGTTATAATTCTGCAATGGCTTTTTTAATATCTTTAGAATGAGTAATCGCCGAGACTACAGCAACCCCCGATGCCCCACTTTCAATAACAGCCGCTGCATTTCCAGGATGGATCCCGCCAATACCCACTATAGGAAGATCAGGAAAAGAATGTTTTAAAACTTTTACCCATTCCGTCCCTGTTACTGGTTTTGCATCCTTTTTCGTTTGTGTAGAAAAGATTGGGCCTGCACCTAAATAATCTACTTTATCAATAGGGCTTTGGAGAAGCTCTGCAGTATTGGAAACGGACAACCCGATAATTTTATCTTGAAACAACTCCCGCACCTTTTCAACATGCTCGTCTTCTTGCCCTACATGGATGCCATCTGCTTTCAAGGGTTCTGCAAGGTCAAGGTCATCATTAATGAAAAACAGCACATCATGAGCTTTACATATCTCGCGTAACCTCGCACCTAATTCCAGTTTTTCTTTTCCTGTTAATGATCCTGGTCCCTTTTCCCGATATTGAAAAGCTGTGATTCCACCTTCAATCGCTTCTTTTAAGATGACTTGAGGATCCCTCTTACAATTCTGGCTACCCATGACGAGATATTTTCTTAGGTTGTTAGATAGACTCATCGTGTAAATTCCTCCAGTTTACTCTCTTCCATCGCTAGTGCATCGATAAAAGCGGGAACAAAGGTTCCAGGGCCATGAACGGTAGGGTTTGCAGCGGCTCGTTCAGCAGCTAATCCATAAAATTCAAGAGCAGCAAGGGATTTGTCCATTACAGATCCTGAGACAGACAGAGTCGCTGCTAAAATTGATCCGAGCAGACACCCCGCTCCAGTCACTTTCGCAAGCATCGGATGTCCTGTAGTGTTTGTCACTATCTCAGAGCCATCAGAGATAACATCTACCTTCCCCGTAAGAACTGCTGTAGTCTTATATTTTTCAGCTACCTTACGTGCAATTTCTTCGCCATTCCCTGTCCCAATCGATTCGACCCCTTTAGTTTCTACTTCAATACCGACAAGGTGACCAAGCTCTCCCTCATTTCCTTTAATTGCTGCAGGCCTTACTTCCTTCAAAATATGTTGAAACGATTGGGTACGAAATTTAGTAGCTGCCACCCCGACCGGGTCGAGCACAACTGGAATATTCACTTCATTAGCTGCTTTCCCAGCCCGCACCATCGATTCTACTTGTCCATCGGTCAGTGTTCCGATATTGATTAAGAGTCCTTTTGACAGCCAAGCCACATCAGCCACATCATCTTTAGCATTCGCCATGATTGGAGAACCGCCAAAGGCTAGTAAACCATTGGCACTAAAGTTCATGACGACAGCATTCGTGATATTGTGAATCAACGGTTGCGTACGCCTTACTTCCTTAATAATGCTTACATCCATTTGTTAAAGACCTCCTCCCGAACAGCAAAATGATTCGTAGGACCTCTCCCATGACCGAGATCAAAAGAGTGGCGGACCGCTTCTGTTACATAATACTTGGCCAATTCAACGGCACGAACCAGTGAATACCCTTGGCTTAAATAAGCGGTGATGGCAGCTGAATAAGTACAACCTGTGCCGTGGGTATTTTTGGTATCAATCCGTTTTGCTTGAAACGTATGGATTCGATCTCCATCGAATAAATAATCGATAGCTTCTCCATGGAAATGGCCGCCTTTTATGAGAGCAGCCCTAGCACCAAGGCGCTCTACGATGGCTTCGGCTGCTTGCTTCATATCCTCTGTTGTTTCAACATTTCCTCCTAACAAGTCTTCCGCTTCAGGGAGATTTGGCGTGATAAGGGAAGCATTTGGAAGGAGATGATCTTTCAAGAACTTCCTCGCTTCTTTTTCAATTAAAGGGTCACCACTTTGAGCTACCATAACTGGATCCATGACGTAGGGAGCACCCATTTTTGAAATCCATTCTGCGATGATTCCCATCATATCTTTTGAGGCGATCATTCCCGTTTTCAACGCATGTACAGGCATATCGGAAGAAATAGCTTCAAGTTGTTCTCTCAGCATATCGACAGGAAGATGGTGGACAATTTTCACTCCCGTCGTATTTTGAGCGACAACAGAGGTAATCACGGACATCCCGTAACTTTTTAACTCCTGGAAAGTCTTTAAATCAGCTTGAATCCCTGCTCCACCACTTGGATCCGTACCTGCTATTGTTAATGCACATGGGACATGAGTCATTTCGTAGTCACCCCCGCTTGCGGCCACTCTTCACACTTTAGCGACATTTCCCAGAACAAATATTCCAACTGGCAGCTTTTACGAAAAGCTTGCTTCATCTTCTGCTGTTCAGATTCAGAAGCCTCTTCCGCTAGAGCATCTAACCTCGAGCGTAGATGATTCGTCAATGCAGCCATTTCTCCGTCAGCATAAAAACTAATCCAAGGATAAAATGGGTGGTCTGAAGATGGCTGAACCTTTTCCATTAAATACTTTCCGATTTCAAGATAGGTCCAAGGACAGGGCAGTAAGGTAGCCAAAATTTCTCCTAAACTACCTTGGCTGGCGTGATAGATCATATGTTTAATATAGTGGTCCGCTGTGGGAGGCAGCGGAAACCCTTGCAAGTCTTCATATCGCACTCCGATATGCTCACAAAAATTGTGGTGGGGATGGACTTCACTATGAAGCACAAAGTTCACTTGATCATTAAAAAACTGGATATCTTCCCGCTTGTGGGATTTAGATATTGCCATACCATAGACGTGCATGAATGCATTCAAATATTCATAATCGGCCTTAATATAATGAGCGATAGATTCCGGAGGTAAACTCCCTTCACCAATCCCTTGTACGAAAGGATGCGAGAAAATTTCTTCATAAATATCGTTATTTTCTTTTCGTAAAACTTCTGTAAATGACATGGAACAAAGCCTCCTATTATTTTTCGGAAGCTACTAGTGGGGAGAAATAAAATGTGGATACTGACTACTTCCCTCCGCTGGTACTAACCAGATCAGGTTCTGAGGGACAAAGGATGTTTACCTTTTCTCAGCGAACACTCGCGCCCCTAGTAGATTCCGTGTATTATGATGGTAAGAGTAAATGTTTCTGACTGACTCGTGATACGACGACCCAACCAATCATCGCACCCGCAATACTGCTGACAAGAAAAGATGGAAGAAAAGCAAATGCACCACCTGAACTACCCATCAATACTTTGGCGTACGGAACAGCAAAGAGCGCCCCTATAACACCCGTACCGATGACCTCACCTACTACCGCAAAGATTTTCTTTCTAGAAAACTTGTAAAAGACGCCTGCCAGCAATGCGCCAATCATTCCTCCTGGAAAAGCAAGAAGCGTACCTATTCCCAACAAAACACGCAACAACCCAATGGTAAAGGCGATTACAACTGCAGGAACCGGACCAAGAATGACGGCTGCCATGACATTGACCGCATGTTGTACAGGATATGCTTTTGCAATCCCAGCGGGAAACCAAAGCATTTGAGCCCCAAGCGTACCGATAGCAACAAATACGGCCATCGTTGTAAGTAATCTTGTTTTATTCATGGTTTTCACCTCCTGTTTTTAGAGGAAAACCATAAAAAAAGCCAGATCCTAGTGAGGACCTGACTTTGAATGGGTATATAGTAAATAGACATAATGTCCAACTACTTCCCTCCGCTGGTATTAACCAGATCAGGTTCATAAGAGTCAGAAAGCTTACTGCTTTCCTCTCAGCCCATTCAGGCTCCCCTAGTAGTAAATCATTTTATTCGCTTGGTTAGATTCAGCATAACAAAGATGGCAATTTTTTTCACATGTTTTTATGTGAATTGACCTTAAACAGCACCAGACCATAAACGCCATGAAATGAACTTTCTTTCCGTTGCCGGACTGCTTATGTCACGAAGTCTGATCAACGCAATTGAATAATAAAAAGAAGGAGCGATCATTTTGAAAAGATGGTGGATGATTAGTATTGTGTGTCTGTTCACACTGGTCAGCTGCTCTGCGGACTCTTCAAGTTCTGTTAGTAACGTGGAAAATAAAAATGCATCCAGCCAAGACGATTCCAAAGAAAGTCTTCCTCCTGACATGACTGGATATGTAATGGGCCAAGAAGGTGACCGGATATTGGTTGTAGATACGATTGACCCAGACACTAAAGGCAAGCCTCGAGCCATGTGGGTCTCTGGTATTTCAGGTAATTCCTGGGTTGGAAAGCAAGTAGAAGTTTGGACCCAAGATGGAGTGCAGGAATCTTATCCAGAACAAGCTGATGCAGACAAAGTTGTTGTATTAGAAATGAGTGAAGTCGAAGGCGCTGATCTGGAAGCCGACGAAGCTCTTTCCAATGCACTTACGGATCTTTCCACTCAAGACATTTTGTCTGTGAAAATGCTCTCCTTCGATATTGACTCAGACGAATGGCTTGTTCAGTTATCGAAAGTCGGAACAGAAAGCGGTGAGGTTGAAAAGTTCGTCCCTGATTCAAAATAAATCGTTTATAAGCGTTTCGTCAGGGTTCTGAAACGCTTATTCTTCTACTTTCTTCAACATCCATAGCCGCACACTCAACTCCAGCAAAAATAAATCATCCGCATCCAATAAGGAAAGCCCTGTCAGCTGTTCAATATTCCTTAACCGATGCAACAGCGATTGGCGGTGCAAATTTAAAGAACGTGCCGTCTGACTAACGTTGCTATTGTATTTGTTATAGACAATGAACGTATGAATCAAGTCGGTTTGGCGTTTCTCGTCATATTCAATCAATTTTTCCAATGTATTTTCTACGATACTTTCGATTTCCTTTTCATGAGACAAAGCCATGAGTAGACGGTTCATCCTCGTATCACTGAAAAACGTGCGATCTCCATCTTCGTGCTGCTGATGTCCAATCTTTAAAGCAGCCTTTGCTTCCTCATAGCTTTGATGAAACGAATACTCCTTTTCTTTTGCACAAGAAATCCCCCAGCTGATCGTAATCCCTGCCAATAATTCATTCAACCGGCGTTCGACTAGATCCAAAAATTGATTGGCAGTTTCCGAATACGTACTGGAATCGGCTTCTAGATAAACGATAACCTCCCCTTCTTCAAACGTCGTCATCGTATCCCGCTTTAACACATCTCCAGCATGAGTCACCTCTTTTTGGATATAGTAATTTCTACTATGCATGGATGAGGACTGAACAGTATGGTCGTCTGATCCGATGTGGTCATCAATAGTTTTTTTGAAGCGAATATCCCCCACAAGACAAATGTAAGATTTCTCAAGATCATAACCGAGTAACTGGGCTTTTGATAAAAGTGTTTTATCGATATCCACATCCGTTTTTGCTAAGTCTAACAGGAAGTTATCCTTCAGTCTTATTTCTGTCATCTCAATGGCATTTTCTTTTACAAAATACAACGCACATGCAGTGAGCGCATGTTCTAAAATCGTCAACACGATCCAATTCAGCTGTTCATCCTTTTCCGGCTTAAAAAGCAGGTATCCTTGTTTTTTATAATTTGATAAAATGGTCAGTTGATAACAGAAATCATTCCCGACCTTGTACTTTTCAATATAATGCGACAAAGGGTGATCACTGAATGGAAATGGTGATACGAGATGGTACTCCTCGTTCCTTTTCCCATTAAGGACATCGATGAAATAGCGGTCAAACTTTTGGTTTGCACGAATTTGCTTATTATGGTCACTGATAGCTATCGGAATTTGTGTATTGTTATATACTATCGTCGTAATCTCTTGAAGACCTTTACCATTTAGTACACAATTGATTAACTCTTGTCTGATGGCCTCAGCTTGCTGCTGTTCCGTCTCCTTTTCACGAGCAATTAAACGGAATACCTCTTGCAAAATATCACCGAAACGAACTTCCCATGGGATTTCAACAAGTACAAAATCATGGTCTTTTGCCAATTGAATGATCCTGTCCGGAACCTTGTAAATATGCCGCCCAGTTGCAAAAGCGAGGGCAGAGGCTTCAGACCGGATCACATCCTGAACATATTGCTCTAATGCAGCAATATCTTCTCCACATCCAATTCCTGTACTGAGGACAAATTCATGGATTCTCACGAAGTTCTCTACCGGGGTTTCGATCACGGAAATCCATTCTACAGGTTTTGATTGAACCTCTGTCAGGACTTTAGCACTTTTTAAAACAGGCAAACTCATGACGTCTTCAACTGTCACTCCCATCTGCTTCCCCCCCTCTATCTTTTGTTCATCAACTGTTCAATGGTCTGATGATCGATGTTATTTCCGCTTATGATTACAACAATGTTGTCATGGGCTCGTCTCCCTTTGTCTAATAACAGCCCAACCCCTGAAGCAGCTGCCCCTTCTACCGCCATTTTATGATGTTCGAGCAGATAGAGAATTCCATCCGCTATGGCTTGCTCAGACACAAGCTCAGCCCCGTCCATATATTCTCCTGTCATAGCAAATGTGTATTGGTTATCTGGACCTAAACCTCCAAGCAGACTATCCGCGAGCGTATCTTCCTCTTGTAAAGTAATGGGTTTTCCTTGCTTTAAGCTTTCGTACATGACAGCAGATTTCTCCATGGAGACCCCGGTAATTTGAACAGATGAGTCGATTGATTTTAGTGAAAAACCAACACCGGACAGTAATCCTCCTCCAGATAAAGGAACGATGACTTCTCCTACCTCGGGAAGCTGTTCCATGATCTCTAGCCCTATCGTACCCTGACCAGCGATAACTTCCAGGTCATCAAAGGGTTTAACGACGGACATGCCTTCATCCTTCTCTAATTGGTAACAATAAGCTTCTGCGTCATCTTGGTTGCTGCCGACGACTTCTACACGAGCTTCTAACCGTTTAAGACGATTGACTTTTTCGAGAGGAACTCGATTTGAAATACAGACCACACAGGGAATGTTCAACCTTTTAGCTACATACGCGACAGCGATTCCATGGTTCCCTGTAGAAAAAGTCGCCACGCCCTTTTCTCTCTCATGTTCTGACAAAGACATAATTTTATTAGCGGCGCCACGGAGTTTAAAAGACCCCGTCGGATGCAGGTGTTCCAGCTTTAAATAGACATGGCTGTTCAACTTTCCAGATAATGCTTCTGAATAGATGAGCGGAGTGGTTTCGACCATAGAATTCAGCCGTTGCTTCGCTTTCCAGACGTCCCTGAACGAAAATGAACCATCACGCATAGGGCACCCTCCTTTGAGTCCATAGCTTTTGTTCTGATTATTCAGAAATTAAATGGTATTATTTCCTATTATAGTGTATGAGCCACCAACCTTTAAAGAGACATATGAAAAAGCCGATGGGTGATCCATCGGCTTTTTCATAGCAATTCTTTATGCAGTTGCCCATTTTCCAACGTTCTGAAGCATCCCTTCGCTTGGGAAATGCTTCTTGAAAATCTCATAGTAAAACGCTTCTTGTTTAGAACGGAGGTCAACGGAAGCTTTTTCTTTTATTGCATTGAATTCCTCGTCGCTGATGACGTTTTCTGCATAATCATCCAATATATCAAGAGCTCCACTTCCTTCTGAGAATTCTGCTTTCTTTCTCCATAGGACCTCATCCGGTAATTCTCCATCAAATGCTTTGCGCAGCAGCCACTTCTCCATACGATCCTTCTTATGGATTTTTAACTCTGCAGGGATCTGCAATGCATTTTCTACGACGTTAAGGTCCAGGAAAGGGACCCGTAACTCAAGGGAGTGAGCCATGCTCATCCGGTCTGCTCGTTGAAGGTTTACATTATGCAGTGTATTTAAAATACGAATGATTTCCTGATTAAGCGAAGCCGTATTCTGGTACTTCTCCATATAAGCATACCCAGCGAACAGCTCATCAGCACCCTCGCCAGAAAGAATAACCTTTACGTGCTCTGATGCTAATTTTGATACGAAATAGTTTGGAATCGCACTTCGAACTAATGAAGGTTCATAAGATTCCAGATGATAGATAACATCAGAAACGGCTTCAACCAACTCGTTTTCTGTATAAATGTATTCATAATGTTCTGTGCCTAGAGCTTCTGCTACTTTTCTTGCATTCATCACGTCTGCGCTTCCTTCTGCGCCCACACAGAAAGATTTTAGAGGGAAATTACCACTGTGATGCTTCTTTGCAATAGCGGCAATTAGACTGCTATCCAGTCCACCACTCAATAAGACCCCGACTTCTACGTCAGCAATTAAGCGCTTCTTTACGGCACTCTTCATCGTTTCACGAATATTTTCATTCACTTTTTCGATTTGATCTTGATTGTACAACTTTTCTGGAGACGTAATCTTTCGATAACACACAAACCCTTCTTCAGGAGTAAAGTAGTGCCCGTGAGGAAATTCCTCTGCTTTTTCCACAAAGTTGTCCAACGCTTTAAGCTCAGAAGAAAATACATAATTTCCGCTTTGATCCAAGCCGTAATAAAGAGGTTTTATACCGAGGGTGTCACGAGCTACAACAAATGAATCATTTTTTTCATCTGCAATAAAAAAGGCGAACATCCCGTCAAGCTGATCGATTGCTTCTGCTCCGTTTTTTTCAATTAGTTTCAAAGCTACTTCGCTGTCTGATTGTGTTATAAATTTCGTTTCTAGCTCAAGCTTTGCTTTTATTCTTTCGTAATTATAAATCTCTCCATTACAGACAATCCATTTGTCCTGACTTTGATTGTGGATTGGCTGAATCCCGTCATCAAGTCCGATAATGGAGAGACGACGGTGCCCCAAGTGAACGCGATCTGTCACCACTGATTTCCCTTCATCTGGACCACGGTGGTATAGAAGTTCCAGCACCGCGTCCATTTGTTTGGTTGTGATCTCGCCCATTGAGACGAATAATCCGCACATAAATTAAGATCCTCCTCTTTGATTTTCGTGCAATTTATCGAACATGGAAAACACTACGCTTTTTACATATTTTGTTCAAACGCTGTTAGAAGGGATGCAGAAGTATAGAATGGAACATGAACATACCTTCGACAGATAAGAACATGAGACTCTAAATGCTTGTTATTTTAGGCAAAATAAAACCTCTAGCTTTAAAAAAGGCCAGAGGTTAATGTTTTATACGAATTAATGAAGCCTCAATCACTTCTTGTAACTCACCAGCGTCATGAACAGACTCAATACTAGCGCGCAAAACCTGTTCATGAGGAACGGCAGACCAATCCAAGTGATAGCCCGCTTCCAGACTGATACAGCGGGCGAATTCACGTAAGCTGCGTCCGTTCCCTTCCCTAAAGGGATGCAGGACATTGATTTCCGCCATATAATAGGCGAGTTTCACAGCCAATCGGTTACGATCCATCTGCTCCCAATTCTCTTTTATCAGCTGTTCAAATAAAGGTTCAGCAGCTTCTCTAATAAACCTTGCCTGAGCAAAGGAAAAGCCATCTTTCGTAATATTTTCCGTCCTGATTTCTCCCGCGAAAGGATATAAATCCCGGAACAGATATTCATGGATTTTTTGAAGATGACGTAAGTCGAACTCCCCTTTAACAGGTTTTTCTTGTAGTTCTGACAAACGCTGTGTGGAAAGAATAGTTTCCATTGATTGTAGCTGTTTATCATTCTTGATTTCATAATGATTTATAAATACATTTGTACCGGCATAACAATAGCGGGAGGAACCACTCCCATACCTGGAGTTAGGCATGACGCGACAATTCCAAAGCCCGCTTTAAGAATTCTTTATGTGTAATGGCACCGGTTAAGCATTTTTTCACTAAAAGTTCTTGCTTTTTATTCAAACAAAGTCCTTCAATTGCAATCGAAGCTTTGGCGGAATGCATCAAATGCTCCGCTTGTTCTTCCGTACGTAAGCTCATTAAAAAACCTCCGAACCATAATCAGTCTATAGTATATTATACTACAATTCTGATGATAAATACAGAAGGAACCTTCGACAAAACCTTGCTATTAAGCCTTTTTTACGAGGTTTTCTTCTTTGTACGAGAGGTAGCTTTTCGTTTGGTTGTCTTTTTCTTCGTACCTTTCGTTTTTTCTAACGACTTCTCTAATGCTTCCATAAGATCTGTCACATTATCAGGCTTCGGCTTCTCTTTTGCCGTTGTAATTTCCTCGTTATTCCGTTTCGCTTCAATTAAATCCATCAAGGCTGTTCGATACTCATCTTTATATTTCTCTGGATCAAACGCCTCCGTCAACTGATCGATTAAGGTCACGGCTGTGCTCAGTTCTTTTTTACTTAATTCAATTTCTTCAGGGACATTCGGAACGTTCTGTACTTGCCGTACTTCATCTGGAAAATGGATCGTTTCCATCAGGAGCGTATTCTCATACACCCGTATAATTGCCAGCTGTTCCTTTGATCGAATGATAATCTTTGCAACACCAATTTTAGACGTATCTTTAAGAGCCTGTCGTAACAGACCGTAGGCTTTCGTTCCACCTTCTGTAGGTGACATATAATAGCTTCTCTCAAAGTAAATCGGATCAATTTCCTCCAGCTTCACAAAATCAAGGATCTCTACCGCTTTATCCTCTTGCTCTTTCTTTAACGTTTCAAGGTCTTCCTCATCCAAGACGGCGAATTTGTTTTTCGCGTACTCATAAGCTTTGACGATCTCTTCATTTTCTACTTCTCGATCACAGACCGGGCATCGTTTCTTGTACTGAATAGGGGATTTGCACTCCTCATGAAGCTGCCTAAGCTTAATGTCCTTATTTTCAGTAGCTGCATGAAGTTTTATCGGAATATTCACTAGTCCAAAACTGATTGTCCCTTTCCACATGGTATGCATGAATCCCACTCCTTTTTCTTTAGCATTAACGTTCGAGTGAAATTTATGATTAAAACACCTCCTCTGCTCCAAACTAAAGAAAAAAGAGGTGGTGGCAGAATGATCGAACCGATGCTATTAACGATGTCAGAGGATCTGCCGGAAGGTGATGAGTGGGTTTATGAAGTGAAATATGATGGTTTCCGAGTTATTCTAACCTGGACGGAAGATGGGATTTCTTTAACAAGTCGTAACGGAAAAAATTTAACAGACCGCTTCCCCGAGATAGCAAATTTGTCTATTTCCATCCGTCCACCCTTTTTGCCCATCACCCTCGATGGGGAATTGGTTATCCTCAACACACCTTTCCAAGCGAATTTTCCACTTCTTCAACAAAGAGGCCGTCTTAGAAAAAACACTAAAATTGAAGAATATTCCAATCGCCGACCAGCCACCTTTATGGCCTTTGACTTCGTGAACAACCAAGAAGAAGCTTACACCATGCGCAAACAAAAACTACAAGAAATAATCGAGCGACTCGGTACGGAAAGAATCCGCTATGTTCAAGAGTTTAAAAATATTAAGGATATTCAATCCATCGTCCATACGCACCTTGGAGAGGGAATGATCGCCAAAACCAAAAATAGCCCCTACACTCCAGGGAAAAGCTCAAGAAATTGGATAAAAAATAAAAACTGGAGAACAGTTTCAGGATTTCTTACTTCTTTCAATCCACAGAATGGTTATTTTCAAATTAATGGTACGGAGGAAGGAGAACCGTTTGCCATCGGTACGTTTAAACATGGGTTCGATAGCGAGGAAGAAAAGACTCTACAAACTTTTTTCAAACAAAAGGGAGTAAAGAAAAAAGGATCTTGGCAGCTTGAACCAAGCGTATGCGTAGATGTCCATTGTTTACATGCAACAAAAAGCGAGATGAGAGAACCAATGTTTGCAAACTTTCGATTCGACCTTTCGCCAGAAGAATGTACCAAAGAAAAGCTGCTCTGGGATTTATCTCTTTTCCCCTCTGAAGTAGAGTACACTCACACATCCAAAGAATTATGGCCGAAAAAAACGAAGCAGGAATATTTGGTGTACTTAAGAAATATAGCTCCTTATCTTCTGCCTTTCATTAGAGAAAAAAAAGTGACGCTCATTCGTTATCCAGATGGGATTCATAAGGAGTCTTTCTTTCAGAAACATCTCCCGGACTATGCTCCTGATTATGTCGGAGAATGGGTAGAAGCCGGGAAATCCTTTATTACTTGCACAAATCTTCGTACCCTTTTATGGATCGGAAATCAAGGAGCTCTTGAATTCCATGTCCCTTTCCAAAAGGCAGGGGGAAAAGACCCTGATGAAATTGTCTTTGATTTAGACCCGCCTGACCGCAGTAAATTTCCACTGGCAATCCTGGCTGCGCAGCTTCTCAAACACCTGTTAGACGAGTTGGGAGTTATTAGCTTTATTAAAACGTCGGGGAATAAGGGTATGCAAATTCATATTCCTATTGAAGAAGGAAGCCTGTCTTACGAGGAGACCCGTCACTTCACAGAATCTTTGGTTTCGTTACTCATCAAAGAAAAACCTGACCTTTTTACGATTGAACGTCTAAAAAAGAAAAGGGGCAGCCGTTTGTATTTAGATTACGTCCAGCATGCTGAAGGCAAAACGATCATCGCTCCTTATTCTGCAAGAGCGACCGATAAAGGGACTGTAGCCACTCCGTTATTCTGGGATGAAGTGAAAGAAGGCTTAACACCAGAACAGTTCACCATAGACAACATGCTTGCACGGGTACAAGAGGGTGGTTGTCCATTCCAGGAATACGACCACGCACGCTCTAGACAGCCTATTAAGCAAATGAAGGCGATGTTTGCACGTCCCTAGTCGAATTAGCTTTTCCTGGATAGGAAATACGTCGAATATTGCCCGGGAAATACACCGCATTTTTCGATGATTATTTCGCTAAAATGGTTAATAGGATTATCCAACAAACTTACAGGATTGTGGAAGACCCAATTTAGAGATGTATGAAAAAGTTAAGGGCGTAGGGGAATGACTCGCTTTCCGTGGGCGTATGATGAGCCTCCTCAGGCTGTCGCCGAGGCCACTGAAAAACTAACTTAATTTCAAAATTTACTGACGGA
>NZ_JRNX01000934.1 GCF_000786645.1 Halobacillus sp. BBL2006 | reverse complement strand
AGCCTAGAGGCCTTATTAAATGGAGTTCGGAATTGGTAGCCAGACAGGTACGAGCAATATTCCCTGTATTGGCTGGAATTTCTGGTTGGAATAATACGATATGATTAGGCATTTTTTCACCTCAGTCTAATCTTTGTCAACTAGACTATTATATCATACCCTTCAACCACCGATTATGAAAAATTTATACTTGATATTCGGAGTGTAGGCTGTTGAATCTTCATAAGCCCAGTAACGATGCCGGCTATTGGCAGTATGCGCGTTGACAAGCGGCATTCCTTCGCTATTCTTTCTAACAACCATAGTATTATGATCGAATCTTCCGTCACCTTCAAAATCATAACAAATGACGTCACCTGGTGATAGCTGTTCAGGTGACGAAACTTCTTTAGCAGTCAATCCTTGGCGTGAGCCGCTTAAATACCATCGCAATGAATTGGCTACAGCCCAGCTATAGCTCCAATTCTTTCCGGAGTACCACCATCCCCTTGACCGGTTTGGTATCCCCCAGGGCGGAGCGCCACCCGCTCGCAGACATTGAGAGATGTAGTTCGTACAATCCACCTCAAAATGCCGATAAGCTGGGTTGTAGCTGTCCCACCATCGATCCGCATACCTTACAGCTTCTCTTCGATTGTACGTAAAAGGGGCACGTTCTTGTGTTTCCTTATTTACGAATTCCGGACTTGGGGGCAGACTTGAATGAACTGGAACTTCTGTTCGAATGAAATGATGAACAACATCCGCTCCCTTGAAGTGAGCGACACCATCATAAATACCCTCTTCCATATATACCTGTCGTCCATCTTTGATCAAAAGTGTAAGAAATAGGTTATAGCGGACTTCCTCCTCCAAGTCATAGGCGATTCGGTGGAAGGGTTTGAGACGGAACGTAGCACGCTCGACCCTATGCCCTCTTTCTGTCAACCCTTTCACTTTCTTATGTAACCAGTCTTCTTCTTCCTGTTCAAGCAAGCGATTAATGACACGCTCCCAGTACACCTGAAGTTGATGAGTAGGATTCATAGCC
>NZ_JRNX01000933.1 GCF_000786645.1 Halobacillus sp. BBL2006 | reverse complement strand
TTTTCTTTTTTTCCTTCGTTCATGATCTATCCTTTATTTTTTTATCTGTTCTCGAAATAAAAAACCGCTTTTCCATATAATATAGGATGAAAAAATTCAAAAAGTTTCCTTATTAAAATTTTTTTAAAATCTGTGAATTCAAATAGTTATGAATTCTCCCTTGTACTTCCCTCTATCTTTCGTTACAATGTCCTTTATATAAAGAGTAATGTATCTATCAAGTGGACAAGGAGTGTGAACGATGAAACAAACCATTACCGTAGGATTGTTAGGTTTAGGTACGGTCGGGAGCGGGGTCATTGAGATCCTTCGCGATCATCAGGAAAGTATTCAGCATAAAACAGGGTGCGAGGTCACGATTAAATCTGTACTTGTCAGTGATCTGTCCAAATCCCGTGATCTTCCGACTGGTTCTACGACTCTAACCGATCAATACGAAGACATCACGAGAGACCCCGAAATTGACGTAATCGTAGAGGTGATGGGTGGGATCGATCACACATTAACCATATTATTAGAAGCGATTGAACATGGAAAACATATCGTGACAGCAAATAAAGATTTAATTGCTCAGCATGGATCGGAGTTATTCGAAGCTTGTCAGAAGCGAGATTGCGACCTTTACTATGAAGCAAGTGTCGCTGGAGGAATTCCGATCATCCGTTCAATAATGGATGGCCTTTCTTCTGACCGTATCCGTAAGATGATGGGAATCGTTAATGGAACGACCAACTATATCATGACGAAAATGTCCCAGGATGGTGCGGATTTTGACAGTATATTAAAAGAAGCTCAAGATCTTGGGTTTGCTGAAGCTGATCCTACGGCTGATGTCGATGGATTGGATGCAGCAAGAAAAATGACAATATTATCGATCCTTGGTTTTTCTATGCCATTCAATTTAGAGGATGTCGAAGTGAAAGGGATTCGCGGTCTTTCACTTTCTGACATTAAGTATGCCGAAGAGCTTGGCTACCGAATCAAATTAATTGGTATTGCAGAAAATGACGATTCTGGAGTATCTGTGAGCGTCGAACCTGCTTTACTTCCAAGCACTCACCCTCTTGCTTCCGTAAATGATGAATTCAACGCGGTGTATGTTTACGGTGATGCGGTCGGTGAAACGATGTTCTATGGTCCAGGGGCAGGAAAACTTCCTACAGCAACAGCCGTCGTTTCAGATTTGATTGCTGTCCTTAAAAATATTCGTCTTGGAACAACGGGTACGGCTTACGTTCAGCCTCAATTCCCTAAACAGGTGAAACCGAAGACAGAACAACTTTCGAAGAAATACATCCGTCTTCACGTTCTTGATCAAGCAGGAATGCTGAACAAGATCACTCAGATCTTTGCTCAGTACGATATTTCCTTTGACCAGATTATTCAACGTCAATCTGATAATGAAGAAGAGCGTGAACTCATGATGGTCACTCATAAAGTGAGCGAAGAAGATTTTGAAAAAGCGAGACAAGAGCTTGAACAGCTACCGTCGATCAGACATATCGACAGCATATTCCGTGTAGAAGGGGGAGACTGATATGTGGCAAGGTTTGCTGCATCATTACCGTGAATTTTTACCTGTTACTAAGAACACACCAAGCTTAACACTGCACGAGGGAAATACTCCCCTTCTCCCAATTCCAACAATTTCTGAAGAACTTGGAATTGAAGGCTATGTCAAAATCGAAGGAGCCAACCCGACAGGCTCTTTCAAAGACCGCGGCATGGTCATGGCGATGGCGAAGGCGATTGAAGAAGGTTCGAAAGCCGTTATTTGCGCCTCGACAGGTAACACTTCTGCTTCTGCTGCGGCCTTTGCGGCTCGCGCGGGGCTTCGCTGTATCGT
>NZ_JRNX01000932.1 GCF_000786645.1 Halobacillus sp. BBL2006 | reverse complement strand
GCGAGTCGTTTCCCAGCCAACCCGAGTCCTAATCCAGTAACGGACCCAGATATCTCGAAACTGAGTCTTCTAGAATAGGGAGCTTTAGTGGGATAATAAAGCCACTTCTATTATTAGTATTTTTTTCATTAATCTTTAACAAAATAAAAAAAGAGCAAGCCCCCTAAGGACTTGCTCTCCTATTGATGTTATAGACTATCCCCATTCATAATCGAGTTTTTCACAATGACATAGTCAACATGGCGAATGGAATCGAGATGGTTTCCTCCCGCATAAGAAATTGCAGATTGAAGATCCTGTTCCATTTCGATTAATGTATCTTTCAGCGAACCTTTGTGAGGGACGATCATCTTCTTCCCTTCCACGTTCTTCTTTTCCCCTTTTTGAAACTCAGAGGCAGAACCGAAGTACTCTTTGTAAAGCTCTCCATCTTTCTCGATCGTTTCCCCAGGTGATTCTTCATGGCCAGCAAAAAGCGAGCCGATCATGACCATCGACGCACCGAAACGGATCGACTTTGCAATATCGCCGTGCGTGCGGATACCTCCGTCAGCAATAATCGGTTTACTCGCTGCTTTACCACACCATCTTAATGCGGCCAGCTGCCATCCTCCAGTTCCAAAACCC
>NZ_JRNX01000931.1 GCF_000786645.1 Halobacillus sp. BBL2006 | reverse complement strand
TTTGGAACGCATCCACGAATGTTTCAATCGGTTTCACACCTCACAAAAAACGAACATATGTTCTTTATTCTATTATTATGAAGTGAACCACGATTTGTATAATAGAAATATGTAAAATTTACGCTTTCAAAAACCTCCGTGTGATTTCTTATAATTAAATATCTTTGGCAAGGAGATTACATTTAACTTCCTTTTTTGGTTACAGGAAATTCTGGTTTTAATCGAACGCCTAATCCTCCCCACTTACAGCCTTGCAAACCATGAACATCGTTTGACTAAGTCTATGTAAAAAGAAAAACCCCCGACAACGTCGGAGGTTTACTTTAACTTAATACGTTTGTAAGTATTGCTCGCGCTCCCATGGATGAACTTGAGTACGGAACATATCCCACTCAATTTCTTTTGCTTCGATGAAATGCTCGAATAAGTGCTCACCAAGAGCTTCTATCATAATCGGATCCTGCTGAAGCTCCTCTAACGCATCATAAAGCGTTGCAGGCAGGTCTTTAATGCCGTGAGCTTCACGCTCTTTCTTATTCATGACGTAGATGTTACGGTCCACTGGTGTTGGAGCTTCCAGTTTATTTTCAACTCCGTCAAGTCCTGCAGCCAGTAACACAGACATAGCCATATAAGGGTTGGCAGATGGGTCTACACTGCGCACTTCAATTCTAGTGCTAAGACCACGAGATGTCGGTACACGGACAAGCGGGCTACGGTTTCGCCCGGACCAAGCTACATAACACGGAGCTTCGTATCCAGGTACAAGACGCTTATAAGAGTTCACCGTCGGGTTTGTGACAGCAGTGAAGTTCGTCGCATGCTTAATAATACCCGCC
>NZ_JRNX01000930.1 GCF_000786645.1 Halobacillus sp. BBL2006 | reverse complement strand
CGAGACGTGAAGAGACTTTTCCATGCACTCATCAGTAATTTTCATTACTGATCTATTTATGACAACCAGATCATAAATAGAAATGAGATCAATAAGCATCACCGCTTATCTGTTTCTATTGTAATATATACATGGACTCCCTTCACCGAAAAAATTTTGCGGAAGACCGCAAGCGGTTGCGAAATTTCTAGGATATGACATCATACCTCTTCCTCACTACGAAGACTCGAGTATAAGTCTTTGTTCTTCCTCAAGTTTCTTCTGTTCTGCTACAAATTTCTCTCTTAATGAATCCAAGTCAATGGTAACGGCATGAGTCTTGTTTCTCATTTTCCTTACTTCCTCATGTGAAGTAAGGATACGGTTTTGGACAAACCAATCCACAATCAATCCGTCCAAGAAAAAATCTGCTAGTGTCAATCCTCCCGAAATTTCTAAATTATGATTGTAATGAGTGCCTAGATCTTCTAATTCCCTTGCGAACTTCCGCAAATGTCTCTGAGCGGAATGAACAGCGGTATTTGCGTCATCCACACGAGAATGCTTAACAGCAGTTGTAAGAAGTCCACCACCCAGCATATCAAGTGCCCCCCAATTCTCTGCGCTATCAAGAGAAGAAGAAGCTTGATCCAGAGCAGATACAGCTTGTTTACCTGCTACTATCGCTTCATCAATTTCGTCAAGTTCTGCCTGAACCTCTGAACGTCTTTCCGCTACTTCAATTAACCGCTGGCCTTCCAATTGTCCTTTCTCAATCAGATATGCTTTCTTTTGTCTCAGAAGTCGCTCGTATTCATCAGATGGATCGCCCAACTGATCGATTCGTCCTTTCAATACTTGAAGATCCTGCTCCATTTCCTGAATGGAATCGTAAGCTTCTCTCCATTTCAACCGTGCCTCGACTACTTCACGTTTTTCTGCTTCCATTCTTTCCAAGTTATTACCTGTAAGTGTGGCAAACATATTCGTCAAGCTTATTCGTTCCAGCTTTTCGACGTCTTCTTTTTCTTGTTGTAACGTATGTAAAAATTGTTGCTCTTTTCTTTGTAATTCGTGTTGTTCGTTAGATAAATGGTTCAGTTCCCGCTTCAGCCTTTCTTGTTGCAAGTACCGTTTTTTAGCTTCCATCAATTGTTCATGCAAGTTATTCATACACTGATCCCTCCTAGTTTCTTATACGTGTTTTCGTCTATTTCGTTTCATAAATCCAGTCGATCTATGCTATTGTCTCGATTTTCCCCCACGGAATAAGTGGATTGTCGATCTTATCGAATACTAGTTGCATATTGGTATTTTGGTTAAAGACGGTATAACTCTTCAACATTCGTGCAGGATTATGGAAGACTCGATTTCGAAATATTTGCGTGTAATAAGGGGCTTCGGGGGATGATTCGCTTTCCGTGGGCGTATGCTGAGCCTCCTCAGGCTGTCG
>NZ_JRNX01000929.1 GCF_000786645.1 Halobacillus sp. BBL2006 | reverse complement strand
GCTCACCACATGCCCACGGAAAGCGAGTGATTTCCAGGACCTCCTAATTCTGCCCCAAGAAAAGGAAACAGACTGACAAACATCTCGGAATTAAGTCTTCCACAATCCTGCACGATTATTGAATATTTATAATTAATAAAGTAACCGGATGGCCAATAACAATAGTCATAAAAAGTGGCTTATTAGACACTGGGAAGTGGGTGATGAAATACAAGTCTTTAATGAGAAAAAGCAGCTGTTCATTTGAACAGCTGCTTACAATGCTTTAATGATCCGTTTCATATAATACTCAGGTAGCTGAGCGAAGAACAAATCTCTATAATCACTGACGAATCTGTCCTTTGCTTTGCGAAGCAGCTGTAGATCTTTTTTGGCCAAGCCTAAGTAACTATCTTGGTAGGGAGTAGGGGATTGGATGGAAGATAATATACGGATAGCTTTTGTATAATCTCCCTTTACAATCGCCTGATGGGCGGTCTCTACAGGGTCAGATGTTCTCACTTTTTCTGTCTTTCCATGAAAAGAAGATATGAAAGGTATGGTCTGATTATTAATAATCTCAATTGATTTTGAGAATTTATTTTCTTCTGCAAACTTGAGAGCGATGTTTACATAATGCATCGAGGCCTCGTAACTTTCAAACACGTGACAGAGCGACAGGTGATGGTTCATCGTCAATTGCTTTCGTGGAGCTAATCCCGCATTGATGTACTTATAAGCAAACTTCTTTGCAAGGATCATGTGATTAGTTTTCCAATAATGGTGAAAGGTTACTTCGTCAAAACGAAGCCTCATGTAATAATGGAAAAGTGGCTCGTTAATGGTGTACATCATTTCTAGGATGTCTTCACTATAGTTATCCATCCCGGCATACTTTCTTACGTCATAGTGGGCATAAACGAGTAAGAAAAGATGCATACATCTGAGGGAAGGATGTGTGAAGGAAAGTTTCTTTATTTCATCTAAATCTTTATGCGTTAGAGGAGTTTTCTTTCGATCAAGAACGATTCTGTACAACTTCTTAATGTCTTGGTGATAAGGGGGTGTTGCAATGAACTGATTTAACTCGTCGAAGTAATCATTCATGTACAAAAATTCAGCCGCGGTTAACTGGTCTTCGAAAGCAGAGAAGACCGAAGAAACGATATATTGCTTGGTCGATTCCCTGGCTCCTTTTAAACTATCAACCTTTAGCTTTTGATGATAAAACTCATAGATAGGAGAAAAATGGTTTAAATGGACACGGTTGATTTGATTTGGTTCAATGATATGATGGCTGCTCATAGTTGATACCCCCAACCCTTTTAACTAGTTCTATTATATTATTTTTTTGTCTAAATACAAAGATTTTTGTGTATATTAGGAATTTTAGGCTTAATATTTATTACACTAATTTTGGTTTTGTAGACTTATCACACAAATGCAAATATGCATCCTATAAGTTATTCAACAAAACGTACACGATTGTGGAAGACTTGATTTCAAGATACTTTGGGGTTCGTTTGCCATATTGGGAGGCAGGGGTGATTGGGAAGCTACTCGCTTTCCTGTGGGGGAG
>NZ_JRNX01000928.1 GCF_000786645.1 Halobacillus sp. BBL2006 | reverse complement strand
GCTGCGGGGTCTTCGGACACGTGCTGTTCCCGCAGGAGTCTCCGCGTTCTGTCTACGCTGAGAAAACTAAACATGTAGAAGAAGGATTTAATCCATTCCAGCGTAGGAAAAACCACGTGGAGAGACTTCTGCGGGAGGAAGGCATCTGTGAGACCCCACAGTGCGCAGCGTGAAGAGGCTCACCAGCCGCCGGCGAAAAGCGGAGTGTATTTCCGAAGCGGTCATTCAGAGCCATCGATTACTTCTAAGTTTCCCTACCCTTAATTTGTTCGTCTTTAGATCGGATGGTTTTAATTATGTCCCAGCCCCTATATTTTCAACACGGACCAAACGGCTGTGATTGTAATGAGGATCGAGGATCCTAGATAAAGAGCGGCTGCTCCCCACTTCTTTTGGTCCAGTAACTGGAATACCTCATAGCTAAATGTCGAATAGGTTGTATAGCCTCCACAAAAACCTGTGGCTAGAAGGAGCCATGCGGATTCTGGAAAGCCTGTAATTTCGTAGATTTTAATTAGGACCCCCAAAAGGATACCCCCAGTAACATTGGCAAAAAATGTTCCTAAAGGTATCTTTTTTTTCCTATTCCATAGATGACTAACTTCAAAACGAAGTACGGCTCCAATCGCGCCTCCGAGAAATACAAAGAGAAGATTCACTTTTTCCATCTCCTTCCCCATAGATGACCGGCAATCGTCATACCTAATCCGCCCACCACTGTTGCAAAAATATAATAAGAAGCAAGAGAAGGTGTTTCGTTATATAGCTGAGCGAATTCGGCTGTAAAGGCTGAAAATGTTGTAAATGAACCTATAAAACCTGTGGTCAATGCTTTATGTAAGACTTCAGCTTTTCCATTTGCAGAGGATAGAATTTGATAGAAGAAACTTAAAAGCATACACCCTATTAAGTTTACTGCTAAGGTTCCATATGGAAACCCTCCTTCATTTGCAGTTAATAAAGAAGAGACTCCAAATCGAAAGCAAGACCCTAATCCGCCGCCTAGGGCAATTCCGAGATAAAGTGATTTTCTCATATAACCCAAACCTTTCTGCGTTGCCAACAAGTAGCTATTCTCTTATGGTAATACAATAAATGAAGGCTTGAAAGACAACACAACAAATTTTCACCTGTTCCCTATAGTTTCTCGTTCGTTAATTGGTAAAAGAAAATAAATAAGAAGTTAATT
>NZ_JRNX01000927.1 GCF_000786645.1 Halobacillus sp. BBL2006 | reverse complement strand
ACTTTAAGGTGAACGGGAACGAACTGAGTAGCGTAGCTTCTATTGTAAATGTTAGTTTCCCTGGTATGAATGTTGAAGCCTTGTTAACGAACTTTGATTTGTCTGGAATTGCAGCCTCTAGTGGAAGTGCTTGCACAGCTGGAAGCGTAGAGCCTTCTCACGTTTTGACGGCTATGTATGGGGCTGAAAATCCGAGAACGACCAATTCTATACGGTTTAGTTTTGGGTTAGCCAACGATGAAGATAATGTCGTTGAAGCAGCAAAGAAAGTCTCCCAAATCATCAAGAGATTGAGCTAACAAAGGAAGGTGAATAAAATGAAGGATCCGAAAGATACACGTGTCGTTGTTGGAATGAGTGGGGGAGTCGATTCATCCGTCGCTGCTCTTCTCCTCAAACAGCAAGGATATGATGTAGTTGGGATTTTCATGAAAAACTGGGACGACACCGATGAGAATGGTGTATGTACAGCAACGGAAGATTATGAAGATGTCATTCGAGTGTGTAATCAACTGGACATTCCGTACTATGCTGTGAATTTCGAAAAACAATATTGGGATAAAGTGTTCACATATTTTTTGGAAGAATATAAAGCAGGACGTACACCAAATCCAGATGTCATGTGTAACAAAGAAATCAAGTTTAAAGCATTTCTTGATCATGCCATGTCCCTTGGCGCGGATTATTTAGCTACGGGTCACTATGCACAGGTACGCGAAAATAATGGTTCTTATGAAATGCTTCGTGGAGTCGATCAAAACAAAGATCAAACTTATTTTCTTAACCAACTGTCCCAGGACGTTTTGGCAAAGGTAATGTTCCCGCTTGGTCATATCGATAAAAAGCAAGTACGGAAAATTGCAGAAGAAAACGGATTGGCTACGGCTAAGAAGAAAGATTCTACAGGAATTTGCTTTATCGGTGAACGAAACTTTAAAGAATTTTTGAGTGAGTATTTACCTGCGCAGCCAGGAAATATGGAAACCCTTGATGGTGAAGTGAAAGGGAAGCATGATGGATTGATGTACTATACACTTGGACAAAGGCAAGGGTTGGGTATCGGCGGAGCCGGTGATCCATGGTTTGTCGTTGGGAAAAATGTAGAGGACAATATCCTGTACGTCGGTCAAGGCTTCCACCACGACGCCTTATACTCTGATGGTTTGATCGCTACAAAAGCGAACTGGACAAGTGGCTACAAACCTGAAGATGCTTTTGAATGTACGGCTAAATTCCGTTATCGTCAGGATGACAGTAAAGTTACCGTATACCCACTGGATGACGGAAGCTACAAAGTCATGTTCCATGAGCCTGAACGAGCAATTACACCAGGTCAAGCTGTTGTCTTGTATAAAGATGAGGTTTGCTTAGGGGGGGCTACAATTGATACAGTATTAAAAGAAGATACCGCGGTCACTTATGTTGGATGAAGGATAAAGGTCATGTCCCGGTCAGGGCATGGCCTTTTTCTTTGGAACTCCCCAAGGATTGTATCAGGTCTTAAAGGTTATCTAGCAATCGCGCAGTAATCTGGAAGACTTTATTTCGAGATGTTCGTCGGTTCCTTTACTGGTATGTGAAGCAGGTGGTCGGGGAAATAACTCGCTTTCCGTGGGCGTACGGGCCTAGCGGCTAGTGAGACTTCCCTCGCTTCTGTACG
>NZ_JRNX01000926.1 GCF_000786645.1 Halobacillus sp. BBL2006 | reverse complement strand
AACAAAATAAAAGAAAGACCCTGCTTAACTTGCAGAGTCTTTCTTGAATTATGACTTATTGTTTTACAGTGCCATGTTCTTTCTTATAGTGCTCGAATTCCTTTGTCGTGCAAAGCACCCAGTGCCCTGGGCGTACCTCACGAAATTCCGGTTCTTCACTTGTATCATGGTTATTCGGATCATATGTGAAACGCTCACGAGAACGTTCATAGTCTGGGTCAGGTAACGGAATCGCAGAAAGGAGCGATTGCGTATAAGGGTGAATCGGGTGATTGTAAAGATCATCCGCATCCGCTAACTCTACCATTTTACCAAAATACATAACACCAATACGATCACTGATATATTTGACCATGGATAGGTCATGGGCAATGAACAAATAAGTCAGGTTTTTTTCTTTTTGCAGTTTCTTCAACAAGTTGACGACCTGCGCCTGAATCGATACATCTAGAGCAGAGATTGGCTCATCTGCAATGATGAAGCTAGGATCTACTGCCAGTGCACGAGCAATCCCAATACGTTGGCGCTGTCCGCCACTGAATTCATGGGGGTAACGGTTGGCGTGTTCTTTATTTAATCCAACGGTTTCCAAAAGCTCATGAACTTTTGCTTTACGTTCCTTGTCGTTTTTAGCAAGACCGTGTATATCCATTCCCTCAGCAATGATGTCCTCGACTTTCATACGCGGGTTCAGGGATGCATAAGGATCCTGGAAAATCATTTGCATTTCACGGTTGAATTTTCTTAATTGTTCACGGTCTTTTTTGCCGTGTACATTTTCACCATTAAAAGTTACTTCCCCATCCGTCGCATCATACAGACGGATGATCGTACGTCCAGTTGTGGATTTACCACAGCCGGACTCGCCTACCAGCCCGAAGGTTTCACCTTTATAAATATCGAAGTTTAGGCCATCTACGGCTTTTACAACGCTGTGACGCCCAGTTTTAAAATGTTGTTTAAG
>NZ_JRNX01000925.1 GCF_000786645.1 Halobacillus sp. BBL2006 | reverse complement strand
TTTGTTATTTAATCAAGACGGTGTTCAATTCGCTTCATACACTGCGGGAGGACTTCATCCTTCATCATAAAACTGAACCGATCATTTTTTGCTAACGCTTTAGGTAGATGTTGAAACAAAACAGGGCCGTGGGTTTCAAAATAATGATCTTGTTCTGCTAATTCAGAAACCGTAGCAAAATAAACATTTTTAATTACATTTCCACCCTTGCCTTCTACATAATACTGACCTATGTAATGCAGATCAGCAACGTCGGCACCTGTTTCTTCCTTTACTTCACGTACAGCCGCTTGTTCTGCTGTTTCCCCGTCTTCTACCTTCCCCCCCGGAAACTCTAAACCACGGTCTTTATGTTTAGTGAGTAACCATTGGTTCTTATAGCGGCAAATGACCCATACATGTTTTGGTGATTTTGAAAAAGGATGATCCTCAAAAGATAATTTAACTGGATTATGATAAAAATCATAAAATGTTTTCATGTTTGATCAACTGCCTTTAGTACTTGATGTATTGGCATTGTTTCCTGACAAAAGGATTGCCTACCTTTTTTATACCTGCTTAAATCGTACCATAAGCTAACCTAAATACAAACTAGTGCGTTCAAAATTCGCCCTGTCTAACTTTATTATTCCTATAGTATAAGTATGGTAAACAAAGATCCTTCGCCAAAAGAATTGTTAGCGGTCTCTCTTACTCCACTAAAGCTCCCTATTCTGGAAGACTCAGTTTCGAGACTATTTCATGTTTCCGTTACCTTAAAAAGGAGGTCCGGGAAATCACTCGCTTTCCATGGGCATGT
>NZ_JRNX01000101.1 GCF_000786645.1 Halobacillus sp. BBL2006 | reverse complement strand
GAGCTCAAATTACTCAAACCGCTGGCGTTGGACTTGGATATAAGAAACGCGGGGAAAACGCAGTAGCAATTACTTATACTGGTGATGGCGGAGCTTCTCAGGGTGACTTCTATGAAGGAATCAACTTTGCTGGTGCGTTTGGTGCACAGGCAATTTTTGTCGTGCAAAATAACCGCTTTGCTATCTCTGTACCTGTTGAGAAGCAATCTGCAGCACAAACAATCGCTCAAAAAGCAGTTGCTGCTGGAATCGAAGGTATTCAAGTAGACGGCATGGACGTACTAGCTGTTTACGCAGCAACAAAAGATGCTCGTGAGCGTGCGGTAAACGGTGAAGGTCCGTCATTGATTGAGACTCTGACTTACCGTTATGGTCCTCACACAATGGCTGGTGACGATCCAACTCGATACCGTACTGACGAAGAAGACAGCGAGTGGGAGAAAAAAGACCCAATCGTTCGCTTCCGTAAGTTCCTAGAGGCTAAAGGTCTTTGGTCTGAGGAAGAAGAAAATGAATTGATCGAGAAAACAAAAGAAGAAATTAAAGCTGCCATTAAAGAAGCAGACAATACTCCGAAGCAGTCAGTTACTGACTTAATCGGTATTATGCATGACGAACTTCCATCTAACTTGAAACAGCAAATGGAAGAATATAAGGAAAAGGAGTCGAAGTAGATCATGGCACAAATGACAATGATTCAAGCCATCACAGATGCGATGCGCACAGAACTAAAAAATGATGAAAACGTGCTCGTTTTCGGTGAAGACGTTGGTCAGAACGGCGGAGTTTTCCGTGCGACTGAAGGTCTTCAAAAAGAATTCGGTGAAGATCGTGTATTCGATACACCTCTTGCTGAATCCGGAATTGGCGGTATGTCCATTGGTCTTGCTTTGACTGGCTTCCGTCCAGTCCCAGAAATCCAATTCTTTGGTTTCGTATACGAAACTATGGATGCGATTAGTGGACAAATGGCTCGTTATCGCTATCGTTCTGGTGGAACGCGTCAAATGCCAATTACGATTCGTTCTCCTTTCGGCGGTGGTGTACACACACCAGAACTTCACGCAGACAGCTTAGAGGGTCTAATGGCTCAGCAGCCTGGTCTTCGTGTGGTTATTCCATCTAACCCTTACGATGCAAAAGGTTTATTGATCTCTTCTATTCGTAACAATGACCCTGTAGTCTTCTTGGAGCACATGAAACTTTACCGTTCGTTCCGTGACGAAGTGCCTGAAGAAGAATATACAGTTGAATTAGATAAAGCAGCAGTTAAGCGAGAAGGTAACGATATTACTCTTATCGCTTACGGTGCAATGGTTCACTCTGCACTAAAAGCTGCAGAAGAACTTGAAGAAAATGGAGTCAGTGCAGAAGTGATCGATCTTCGTACTGTCAGCCCAGTTGACTACGAAACAATCATCGAGTCCGTTAAGAAAACGAACCGTGCAGTTATGATTCAGGAAGCACAAAAACAAGCAGGAATTGCAGCAAATGTAGTATCTGAAATTCAAGAACGTGCGATTCTTCACCTTGAAGCTCCAGTTCTTCGCGTAACCGCTCCGGATACAGTTTATGCATTCACACAAGCGGAAGAAGTATGGCTGCCAAACCATAACACGATTGTTGAAAAAGTTAACGAAGTAATGAATTTTTAATCATCTCTAAAAATAGGAGGTTATAACCGTGGCGTTTGAATTTAAATTGCCTGATATCGGTGAAGGTATCCACGAAGGTGAAATCGCTAAATGGTTTGTTAAACCAGGCGATGAAGTAAAAGAAGACGATGTACTTTGTGAAGTACAAAATGACAAAGCAGTTGTCGAAATCCCTTCCCAAGTAGATGGAACTGTTAAAGAGATCCACGTTGATGAAGGCGAGACAACAACGGTAGGTACCGTTATCATCACCATAGATGATGGTTCGGAAGACTCTGACGAATCTGAAGCGAAAGAGGAGCCGAAAGAAGAACCAAAAGAAGAGAAGAAAGATGATAGCAAAGAAGAAGCTAAATCTGAAGAGCCTGCAGCACAGGATGATACAGATGTAGATGACGACACACGTGTAATTGCTATGCCATCTGTACGTAAATTCGCTCGTGATAACGACGTGGATATCCGTAAGGTTCAAGGTTCTGGTAAGAACGGCCGAATCACTAAAGAAGACGTTGAGAGCTTCGTGAACGGTGATCAAGCTGAAGCTGCCCAAGATAAAGCTGACGAAGCTAAAGAAGAAGCAGCTACAGAAACTAAACAGCAAGCAGCTCCAGCAGCTGGAGAAGCGTATCCTGAAACTCGTGAGAAGATGAGTGGTATCCGTAAGGCGATCTCTAAAGCTATGGTCAACTCCAAGCATACAGCTCCTCACGTTACATTGATGGATGAAGTTGACGTTTCTGAACTTGTTGCTCACCGTAAGAAATTCAAAGCAGTGGCAGCTGAACAAGATATTAAACTGACATATCTTCCATACGTCGTGAAAGCTCTAGTTTCAACTCTGAAGAAATATCCAGTATTGAATACATCTATTGATGACGAGACGGATGAAATTATTCAGAAACACTACTATAATATTGGTATCGCTGCGGATACAGAAAAAGGACTAATGGTTCCAGTCGTTAAAGACGCGGATCGTAAAGCTGTGTTCTCTATCTCAAGCGAAATCAATGAACTTGCTGTGAAAGCTCGTGATGGTAAACTTTCTGGTGAAGAAATGAAAGGTGCTTCCACTACAATCACAAACATCGGTTCTGCTGGTGGTCAATGGTTCACTCCAGTAATTAACCACCCAGAAGTAGCGATTCTAGGAATCGGCCGAATTGCAGAAAAACCTGTCGTACGTGACGGCGAAGTAGTTGTTGCTCCAGTTCTTGCTATTTCCTTGAGCTTCGACCACCGTATCATCGATGGTGCTACAGCTCAGCATGCAATGAACAACATCAAGCGTTTACTGAACGATCCACAACTAATTATGATGGAGGCGTAAAGTATGGTAGTAGGAGATTTCCCAATTGAACTAGATACGTTAGTTGTTGGTGCGGGTCCTGGCGGCTATGTTGCTGCCATCCGCGCTGCACAATCCGGTCAAAAGGTTACAATCGTTGATAAAGGCAACCTAGGCGGTGTCTGTTTGAACGTCGGTTGTGTACCTTCCAAAGCATTGATTCAAGCAGGTCACCGTTATGAGCATGCGAAAGGCTCTGATGACATGGGCATCAAGTCTGAAAACACGACTGTTGACTTTTCTAAAGTGCAAGAATGGAAGAGCGGAGTCGTTCAAAAACTTACTGGCGGTGTTGAAGGTCTACTTAAAGGTAATAAAGTAGACATTGTAAAAGGTGAGGTTTACTTCGTAGATAAAAACACTGTACGTGTGATGGACGAAAAGAACTCTCAAACGTATACGTTTAACAACTGCATCATCGCTACAGGTTCTCGTCCGATTGAAATTCCAAACTTCAAATATTCTGAGCGTGTATTAGACTCTACAGGAGCTCTATCTCTGACAGAAGTACCTAAGAAGATGGTTGTCATCGGTGGAGGTTACATCGGTACAGAGCTGGGTACTGCCTATGCTAACTTTGATACGGAAGTAACCATTCTTGAAGGTACGAAGGATATCCTTGGCGGTTTCGAAAAACAAATGTCTTCCCTTGTTAAGAAGCGTCTTAAGAAGAAAGGCGTTGACGTTGTAACGAACGCTATGGCTCAAGGCGTCGAAGAAAGAGAAGACGGAGTTACTGTGAAGTATGAAGTCAAAGGTGAAGAAAAATCCATTGACGCTGATTACGTATTAGTAACAGTCGGTCGTCGTCCGAATACAGACGAAATCGGCCTCGAAGAGCTAGGATTGAAAATGAGCGACAAAGGTGTCATCGAAATCGATAAGCAATGCCGTACTAGCATTGATAACATCTATGCCATAGGTGATATCGTAGACGGACCTCCATTAGCTCACAAAGCTTCTTACGAAGGTAAGATTGCTGCAGAAGCTATCTCTGGTGAAAAATCTGAAATCGACTATCTTGGGATTCCAGCAGTCGTCTTCTCTGATCCAGAACTTGCTTCTGTTGGTTATACAGAGCAGGAAGCGAAAGATGCGGGTTACGAAGTGAAAGCTTCTAAATTCCCATTCGCTGCAAATGGAC
>NZ_JRNX01000924.1 GCF_000786645.1 Halobacillus sp. BBL2006 | reverse complement strand
TTAAACAAAGAAGAGCGCCTACCGTGCTGACACCACACCCTGGAGAATTCGCTCACTTGACTGGATTATCGATTCAAGATGTGTTGCGGTCTCCTTTTTCCTACAGTCGTGAATTTGCTGATGAGTATGGTGTATATCTTGTTTTGAAAGGTCCATCTACAATCATCACAGCTCCTGATGGAGTGCAAAGAGTAGATGTTTCTGGAAATGCAGGATTAGCTAAAGGTGGAAGTGGAGATGTGCTTTCAGGCATCCTGTTTGCTATGATGCTGCAGACAGGTTCACTAATGGACGCGCTGAGCAATGGCTGTGTCCTCCATGGATATACGGCTGAGTCGTTGACCGGGGAAAAGCATTCGAAGACAGACCTACTCGCTTCCGACGTCATTGAAGGTTTATCCCGAACCTTTCGTACATTTTCTTCTGCATCCAGATAAAAACGTTCCCTTTGTCCTTAAGTAGAGACAAAGGAGTTGAGTCCTATGCAAAGACGTTTTCTGATCCTATTGTTTTCCTTGTTCGTTTTAGGTGCTTTAACGGCTTGTGGATCTCAATCAAAAG
>NZ_JRNX01000923.1 GCF_000786645.1 Halobacillus sp. BBL2006 | reverse complement strand
GGAATTAGGGTGCGATGTAGTGATTCACAGTGCTACAAAGTATATTGGCGGACATGGGGATGTAATCGCTGGTCTCGCTGTCGGAAAAAAAGAGTTTATGAATTCCGTTGCCATGAATGAGCAAAAAGATATCGGCGGCGTCCTTTCTCCTTTTGATGCTTGGCTTTTATTGAGAGGATTGAAAACGTTACATGTCCGTTTGGACCGACACAGCTCTAATGCAGAAGTAATTGCTGAGAGATTGAGTCAGCACCCGTTAGTCCAGCACGTCTATTATCCTGGTATGGATGAGCATCCTCAGAAAGAAATCAGAGAAAAACAGATGAAAACAGGAGGCGGCGTCCTCGCATTTGAAATCGTTGGTTCTAAAAGAGATGCCCAATTCTTTATGGATCAGCTGAAATTAATTAAAATTGCTGTGAGCCTTGGCGATGCAGAAACATTGATCCAGCACCCTGCGTCCATGACTCACGCTGTAGTTCCAGAAGAAGAAAGAAGACAGATGGGGATTGAAGATACACTGATCCGGCTATCAGTAGGGTTAGAATCGGTAGAGGATATATGGGACGATATTTCTCAAGCTTTAGAAAAATGCCAATAAATCAGAAAAGCAGGGAGCTTATCCCTGCTTATTTATATTGAACATCACTCTAAACCGTGTTTATCCATTCTTATCAAGGGAAAAGTATTACAAGTTTGTTTATAATAGAACGAAGGAATCACGGCTTAGGACTCTATCATGATTGAAAGGGTGAGTGTATGTTTAAAAAAATGTTTGGTAAAAAGAGTGTAGAAGAACAACTCGTAGCTCCATTGAATGGAAAGGTTGTCTCGTTAGATGAGGTGGACGATCCTGTATTCAGTCAACGTATGATGGGAGATGGAGTTGCGATTGAACCGACGGACGGAAAGGTTGTCAGTCCTATTGGAGGAGAAATTGTACAAATTTTTCCGACTAACCACGCTGTCGGAATTAAAACAAAATCTGGTGTTGAAGTCCTCGTTCACATCGGTTTAGAAACCGTATCGATGGAAGGGGAAGGGTTTGAAGGACATGTGAAACAAGGGGATAAAGTAGAGGCAGGAGATCACCTGATTACCTTTGATCCCGAACTTGTTAAGGAAAAGGCGAAAAGTACCATCACACCAGTCATCATTACAAATTTTGATGACATAGTTGAAAATTTCGATCCTTCGTATAGCGACTCAGCTAGTGCAGGACAAACGAGTATCGTTACTTTAAAAACAAAATAATAGCAGAAAAGCCTGAAGCAGCTGAGCCTGTTTTAGGCTTTTTTTCTTTTCTATATTGGAAAC
>NZ_JRNX01000922.1 GCF_000786645.1 Halobacillus sp. BBL2006 | reverse complement strand
GCCTAAGTCGTAATTATCATAAATTCCGTAGCCATTATCTTCCTGGCTTATACCCTTTGTTGCGGGTGGGATCCATAAAGCATCGATGCCACACTCTTTTATTTCACCTGCTAGCAGTGCTAGACGATTCCAGTGGTCACCGTCGTTAGCCAAGTGCCATTCAAAAAATTGCATCATGGTGTGATTACGCTCCATATTATCTTCCTCATTTCACTAATTTCTGTCTCTCTCATTTCCACTTATATGGCGCTTCCTTATACTCATAATAATTGGGACAATTTAAAAATAATAAACGAGCATGAGAATGCCACCGATTCGACGGGAGTTCTTGAGGGGGATTATTTGGAAAATAATGCGCGGGTAAATTCTGCACTTAACTCTCTGTCTAAATCTCGCTCATATATTTCCTTAAGGGATCTCCGTGTCGTATTCCAAACGTCCAGCACCTATAATGTGTGTACTAACCTTGGACATCATGAGAAATCGGTCTGCCTCTTATGAAGAAACTAACAGCTCTAACTCTTCAACTGCTGTATTTATTTAATCTGCTGATCTATTTGTATGTAGTGAGGGGAAAGCGATAAACTCATCGTCAAATCCTTGCAAGAGCTTAATGTCTCCGTGACTATTAAAGGTTCTATGGTAAAAGTACTTAAATATTTTTCCTGAAGGGCAAATCTATCGGTACCATAATGATGAAAAAGTGTCGTTTGAGCGCCCTAGCATATATGAAGGACAGAGGTTACATTTTCCTCTGCTCAATCCATAATCAACTTTTCCCAATATTGGATTTTTTCAAACTGGAAGTGCTCAATAGGAACCCTTTTTAATAATTATTCCGTCAAATTTGCGGTGCTTTAATTAAACCTGTACATTCTCTCAGC
>NZ_JRNX01000921.1 GCF_000786645.1 Halobacillus sp. BBL2006 | reverse complement strand
ATACCACCTCAGGTCATCCAGAATTTGGATGACCTGAGGTGGTTCTATTTGCCAATTGGACGAAGAACTCATATTCTTTTTCATCTCTGAAATGAGAGAGAATCGTGGATGTGGTGACGAGTCCGGAGTGAGAAGGACGAAGAGATAAGTAGTGAGGATAGCTGCTCCAGGGATATTTTTCCGGCTGCGATGTGAGTAAGGAGCGGCACGGATTCAAGTGAATGTAGCGGCTGACTTGGAGTAAAGCGTTGATATCGGCTTGCAATTCCGCTTTATACGGGCCTTGGAAGAGATGGCCAACATACTGATACTTGCGATTGAAATACATGGCGTACTGGGAATGGATTTGTTTCATGAACAGACCTGGAGGATGGTCGATCGTTTCGATAAGGAGATGAATGTGGTTGGACATCAAACAGTAGGCGTGAAGGTGGAAGGGATAGCTGTGCTTGGCTTCTTCTACTAGTCTCAAATAATAATAGCGATCATGATGGTCGTAAAAGATATCCGTTTTTCGGTTCCCTCTTGCTGTGATATGATAGCTTGCGCGTGGAAACCAGACACGCCTTGGATTGGCCATATAATCATCCTTTCATAGGTTTCATTTGATCTTATCTATCATTCGCCTTCTATCCTTGCAAATCCTGCTAATACGATGAAAATTGTAAAAACCTGTCACCTCAGGTCATCCAAAATCTGGATGACCTGAGGTGACAGGTTTTGGTAAGCTGGAATGTTATGGTTTATTGATAGTATCTGATAAACTATTAGAGTTCTAAAGAATCTCGAAATTGGAGGGAAGAGCTTTGACGATATTCTTCCAAGTGGTACTTCCTGTTGTACTCGTCTTTTTCGCGGGATATGTCTTACAAAAAATATTAAAACTGGAAATCAAGTCGATCTCAACGGTCGCTCTTTATATCATGCTGCCCTGCCTCGTCTTCAAAACCTTTTATGAAGCCGAGTTCGATCGCGATTATTTAATGATGGTCGTGTTCTCTGCCTTGCTCTTATTTGGTATCTTAGCTATTGATAAACTGGCAGCGAAAGTGCTTCGTTATGACACGCCTACAGAAAGTGGACTCATTTTATCCACGGCCTTCATGAACGCCGGAAACTATGGTGCGCCGATTGTCCTGTTTGCTTTTGGAGAAGAAGGTTTCGTTTATTCCGTTTCATTCATGGTGCTGCAGCAAATCGTCATGAACTTCTTCGGCGTTTACTACGCAGCGAAGGGAGCGGCGGGCATGACTATGGCCATTAAAAC
>NZ_JRNX01000100.1 GCF_000786645.1 Halobacillus sp. BBL2006 | reverse complement strand
TAGCCAACTAAAAGAGAAAAGAAAAATCGGACAACATTGTGGTCAATTTATCGAGCAACACGACATCGTTTATTTGGACTCTGGTACGACTACACACTTTGTACTTGATAACTTAGGTGAGGAAATCGAATTCACTTTAATTACGAACAGTTTGGAAGTCATTAATAAAGCTGTTGAACTTCCTAATGTCAGCCTTATCATCATTGGAGAAACTTACAAAAGATCCACAAAATCATTTACAGGGATTTCAGATGATCAGACAATAAGTAAGTTCAATATCAATAAAGCATTTATGTCAGCAACAGCATTTTCTCTTGATAATGGAGCTTCTAATTCGGATTTGTTGGAAAACAGAATTAAAAAATTGGTATGCAAGCGAGCACAGGATGTCTATCTACTAATCGACCATTCAAAATTTGGAAAGACTTCCCTGTATACTTATTGTAATTTAGAAGATCTCCATACCATCGTTACAAATAATGAGGTTGACCAATCATACGTTAATGCAATTAAGGAATCTAACACGAATATCGTTTTATTATAGAAAGGAGAAAAAATTATGCCTTTATTAAAATTTCATGTATTTGAAGGTAAGAGTGAAGAAGAAATAAAACATATACTCAATGTTACCCATGAGGTAATGGTCGAGGCATTTGAAGTTCCTGCAAGTGACCGCTACCAACTCGTTCATGAGCATAAAAAGCATCAAATGGTGATGGAAGACACAGGATTGGGGTATGAACGAACAGACAACTTTCTCTTGATTCATATGATTTCAAGAGAAAGAACCAAAAAACAGATTACTAAATTCTACGAAAACCTGGCTAAAGATCTTGATAAAAAGTGTAATATCAGTCCAGCTGATTTAATGATATCTATATCGTCTAACGACGATAACGATTGGAGTTTCGGTGGAGGAAAGGCTCAATTTCTGACCGGAGAGCTATCATAATTAATCTTTGATCCCAATCTATATAAGGAAGGCCAAGGATTCTTTTTCATGAATTCCAGGCCTTCCTTTTTCATTTCACCTATAGCTATTTATTAAGATGAAGGTCGGCTAATTCCTTAACAAGCTCATGAACCATTTGAGCATTCGAAACATGATCCATTGCATGGATTAAATAAACAGTTATAGGAATCTCTTCTGTCCTTGCATTCAAACTCAGAATATTCGTCTGCTCTTTATGAGCATTGAGCAGAAACTTCTTAGAGAGAGACATCTTTTCATAGTATCCTTCCCTATCTCCCTCTTTCGCACAAGTTAATGCTTCAAAGGCATTATTCTTTGCCTGGGCAGACTCCGTAATTAGCGGCATAAACGCCGTAATATCGACGTCCATTTTTATATAACCTCATTCAGCTGCTCAAAAATACTGTATGCATTCATATTGTTAAAATCACTCACTGAAACCTTAACCACTTTTCCATTAGTGACCTTCCTGTATTCTTCTTCTTTATGATGGATCTGGGGTACAAGAAGAACAGCATCAACAGGCACTTCTTTCACATATTCCAAGCCTACTTCCGTGCTTTTCGAATTGATATGGATTTCTTTATCATTCTCTTCAGCTAATTCGTTCAGTTTTGTCACTAATAAACTTGTTGTAATGCCGGCTTCACATACTACGATAACGTTTTTCATCGCGCCTACCTCCGAAATATTTATATTTCCTAATTTATATATTACACACATTTTTTTCAAACATAATGAATCCCCTATATACACTAGTTAGCCCAGAATTATACATTTTAAACAGACCACTCAATGAATAAACGTAGACCCACTGGAACTTGAAAAACGCGAGGTAAACAAACGACCACCCCGATACCTCCAGGTTTTGGAAGGATTCGGGGTGGTCTAATTACACACCTAGAAAATATTATACTTATCCTTTAACTGCTCCCATGGTCATTCCTTTAACCAAATGCTTTTGTACCAGAAATGAGAAAATCAATACTGGAAGGATCGACATAGAGGCTGCTGCCGTCAATGCACCCCAGTTTGTTTTGTACTGTGTAATGAAGGTAGAAATCCCCGCAGGCAACGTCATGACATCCGTATTATTTAATAGGAACATCGCAAATAAAAATTCATTCCAGGTAAGAATAACAGTGAAAATGGATGTAGCTACAAGACCTGGAAGAGCCAACGGAAGGACAATTTTAATAAATGCCATAAAGCGAGAGGATCCATCGATCATAGCCGATTCCTCCAAAGACTTTGGTATTTCTTCAAAAAACGCTTTCAGCATCCATACAACGAATGGAAGGTTAAAACCTGTATACACGATCAACATCGCCCATAGAGTATTTAATAACCCTAGTTGCTGCATAATTAAATAAAGCGGAACTACAATGACGATCGGTGGCAACATTCTCGCCGTAAGAATCATAAATGATAGCCTTTCATTTCTTTTTCCTTTCATTTTAAATCGTGCAAGGCTATAGGCAGAAAAAGCACCAATCGTTAAACATAATAATGTTGAAGCAAATGATACGATAGTACTGTTTATAAAGAACTGCATAAATGGATTATTCGGTGAAAATATGCCCTCCACCGGATCAAGATAATACTGTAGCGTGAAATTTTGCGGAAAGAACGTTTGTTGGTCCGCAAAAAGCTCACCTTCCGTTTTAAAGCTTGTTATTACCATCCAGTAAAGAGGAAAAAGGATAAAAAGAATTGCAGCTGTCAAGAAAGAACCACGCAGCAATTTAAGTTTCCAACCTTCATTCTTTGAGGAAATAGCAGCCATACTTGTACCCCTTTCTAATTAGGTGCTTGTGAGGAATTCATCATTTTAATAAGTAATGAAGAGATAATAATCGTAATCACTAAGACGACTAATAAACCTGCCGCAGCAAAACCAAAGTCCGAGAACTTCATGGCTTGACGGTACATTAGGAAACTGACAGTCTCTGTCGCTTGTCCTGGCCCACCTTGAGTAAGAACGAATACTTGGTCAAATGTTCTTAAAGCATCCATGGTACGAATAACTAGTGCAACGACTAGCACCGGTTTTAACATGGGAATCATGACATATCGGATGACTTGCCATTTAGAAGCACCGTCAATATCTGCTGCTTCAAATGGATCTTTAGGTAGTGATTGCATTCCAGCTAAAATGATTAAGAAAACCATCGGTGTCCACTGCCATATGTCCACGACTACTAATGATAGAAAGGCAAGAACTGGTTCACCTAAGAAATTCACTTTCGGTATTCCGATACTTTGCAGCATATAGTTGATTATTCCCATCTCAGTATGCAACATTAATTTAAATACAATCGCTACAACAAGTGGGGAAAGCATCATCGGAATAATAAGCAGCCATCGCAAATACCTCATTGCTGCGCCATCTTTAGACATAACCAAGGCCAAGTTAAATCCTAAAAAGATTTGGGATCCCACAGCAAGAGCAGTGAATAGTAATGTAACCAAGATAGAGTTCCAAAAAATACTGCTGGTAAATGTCTTTGCGTAATTCTGCATCCCGGCAAAACCAGTATAGTTACCGAATGTATCAAAAGACGAGAATGAAATATAGACAGCATAACCAATAGGGAACAATGTTAATAAAGCTAGCAGTAAGAGCGTCGGGGTTAATAATATCCCAGACAGTTTCCTGTCACTGGACAAGCCAGGAGCAGGTTTCTTTTCCTTTTTAGTGGGAAAAATCTTCATGATTGTCTCTCCCTTGATATTCATTTAACTCACCCCTAATGAGATTAAGAGAGGAAAATATCATTCCTCTCTTTTCTTTAAATTTAATAACCGTTTTCCTCCATCACGTCTCTTATATCATTTGCCGCTCCTGTCAGTGCTTCTTCTGCATCCAAATCACCCGTAATCGCTTTATTCAGATAGGTGCCATAAATCTGTTCTACTTGAGAATATAATGGAGTACGCGGACGCCATTTAGCATTCTGCAGACCTTCCTCTACCGCAGCCAAATAAGGGTAGTCTTTAAGTAATTCTTCATCTGTCAATACACTGGAGCGAGTCGGAATTCCGCCGAGTTTCGTCATTTCAGTTTGCACTTCTTTAGAGGACGCCCATTCAATAAATTCCAACGCATTTTCCTTATTATCAGAACCTTCCGGAATGCTAAAGATCCAGTTTCCGATCATCGGCGCATGTTCTTTTCCTTCCGCTTTAGGTACTAACCCATAACCCATTTTTCCAACAACCTCTGATTTGGACTCATCTTCCATTGTTTCTCCCCATGCTGGCCAAACAATTGAGGACAGTCCATCACCACCAGCCATAGCACGTCCTATTTCATCAGCATTATAGCTTCCAATTCCTTCTGGCGCATAGTCAACAAAACTTAAGTATCGTTCTAAGGCGGCAATGGCTTCCGGGCTGTCTAACGTTACATTCCATTCGTCATCAAAGAAATCAGCACCATGCGACCATAAGAACGCGTTAAAATTGGTAGCGATAGGATTTCCTCTAGCTCCTCGATGGACGAATCCGTATTCAATTTCATCCTTGTGCTCCTCCATTGCTGTCTCCAGATCCTCCCAAGTTTCAGGGATATTGCTAAGAATATCTTTTCGATAGAAGAAAAGTTGCACATTACCCACTTGTGGTACACCATAGTACCTTGGCTCTTCACTCTCATCAGATCCAGGTAGACGAGGGCTATCCGGGGCTGGCCACATAGTAACCTGACGGGAAGTTTCTACAAAGTCCTCATCTGGATCGTAACCAAGTTCATCTAAAGGTGTGAGGAACCCTCCTCCAGCAAACATCGGCATCCACGGATCGTCTGCAAATATAACGTCATAAGTTTCTCCGCCATTCCGTAAATCATTGTATATACGCTCATAAAGTGTGTTGTAATCAAATTCATTCCACTCTACTTCCATCCCAGTTTCTTTCTCGAATTCAGAAACCATTTGTTTAATAGCAGCAGATTCCACCCCAGCTACCATAGCAACTGAAATTGTATCAGACCCTTCACCCGAAGTTTCTTCATTCCCACCACAAGCGGCCAATATAGACAAAGTCAAAACCGCAAACAATACCACTAATTTTTTCATTCGTATTCTCCTTTATTTAAGTATTTTTTGCAAAGCCTTTTCCAATAGATGGATCGTTTTGTCTTTAGCTTTGCTAATACACTTTTCAGCTTCTAACTCCCAATATTCTGGACGGAACAATTCAACAGAAGCAGGACCTTCAAAACCTTTTTCATAAAGTAAAGTAATGATGGTTTCTAAAGGAATTACCCCTTCTCCCGGCCATAACCGATGGTGATCTCTTAATACTCCCGGTAATTTCCCTTCACAGTCATCGATGTGAAAAAGAAACAAGTCATCGATTGATAGATTTTTCAAAGCTTCATAGCTGGAGTTCATGGCGTAAAAATGAAAACAATCCAAAACAAGTCCGACCTGAGGATTACCAACTACCTCTACAACCTCTTGAGCTTTATCCAGTGTATTGATAGAGCAATCTGGATAACCTACAAACTCTAGAGCAAGCTTCAAATCTGTGCCTTTGATGAGATCCAAGAATTCTCTAAGTCTGACTACTGTTTCTCGCTTTATCTCCTCCCAGTCTTTTTCAATACCAAATGTGGGTACGGCTACAATGGTGTCACAGTCGATAGCGGTTGCTACCTCTGACATCAGAGAAAGATCTTGCTTCATCAAATTAAACTCTGTCTGATTTCTAAAGGTGAATTCTTCCAATGCATTTAATGATAGCGGTTTCAAATTTGCCGAGGAAAAAAAGTTTTGCAGGTCACCTACGGAGTGTGTAATTAAGTATTCTTTCAATTTATCCAAACGGATTTCAATAAAGTCAAAGCCGTGTTTTTCACACAATATCAAATCATCTTCCAAATTTGAGTTTTCCAATGTAGTTGCCTCATTAAAGGCAAGCTTCATATTCTCCCCCTCTTTCTTCATGTAGTGAATTTAATGAAAACTAATAATTCCTTCTAATGCCTCCTTCATTTAAATCTTGGAACTAAAAAACCAAAACTTAACCCAAAACCACCAAATGAAGATTGAAACGATCCGAAAAAGGTAAACTTTTGATTATTTTTTTATCAACTTATGATAATAATGATAATATCAATCCTACTGATAGTCAACAAATTCATTAAATTTTCTAAAAAATTCAGTGCACTAAGTAAAAGTTTCATTGTTATGACTTTTTGAATATAGACTTTCCATCACCTCTTATTATTCATCAGTCATCAGATAATTGATCTCAACCGGCTGTAGTCTTTATTAGAGGCTCAATTCCATGGCAATAAACACCAAATACTAAAAGCCTTACTGAAAGTAGCAAGGCCTTTCTAAATGATAGTAAGGTCATATATAAGTTTGGGCCTTCATTTTCTTTCCTTATGTTTTTCCTGAGTCAATATAAAAAGCCTCTCAAAAGTTCAGTGAACTTATGAGAGGCTAACTAAAATAGGATATTTTGTTTTTTGAATGACAAAAAGTATGTCAATCAGTGATGATGAAGGTCAATAAACCCCTTCATAGAAGCATTTTGGGCGTTATTACATCATGCCGCCCATGGTTTCGCTTCATTAAAAAAGTAATATAAGGATCGAAAAACCTCATTATAATCACTTCCAAAAGGTCAAAGCAATAATTTAGTCTATTGAAAGAAAACAAAACATGAATGAAAGTATGTCAAAAAGTATGTCATTAATTTCAATTATGCAATTCAAAGCTAACTCCTTTATTCAAGCATCCTACCTCAATTTGAATAAGAAGGTTTAGGCGATAGCAGAGAGAAAATAGCTGCTAATAACGGCAAGGAAATCATTACCCAGAGAATTTCCTGATATCCTCCAAACCAATCATAAAAGATTCCAAATGGAAGAGGGCCAAAGGCTGATCCTAACACCATTACGGTTTGAGCTAACCCTTTAATACTTCCTAAGTGTTCTCTTCCAAAGTAATTGGGCCACACGATACTTAATACAATTCTCTCAAATCCATTCACAATGCCCCATACCACTCCGTAAATAACCGCGCCCGTCCAAGAACTTACTTGTAAAAGCACTAATAGAGCTATAACATGTCCCCCAAATGTGATGGCTAATACATAATGAACAGGGACACGATCCACAAGATAACCGACTAAAAAGGTTACAGGAAATCCAATAATGGCCATCATAGATAATACCAAAGCTGCTACGGAATCCCCTAATCCTTTCCCTTCTGCAATAGAGACTAGGTGAAAAGTAACTCCAGTATTGACCAAAGCAGGTACACTGACACAGAATAGAATGAGCCAAAATGCTTTTGTGCTCATGGCTTCCTTGAGGGTCCAACTAATTTCATTAACTTCAATAGTCGAGCTTTCTTGATCATTTTGAAGATCTTTTGGAGTCCCATCAGGAATCTCACCAACATCTTTCGGTTGATTACGAACAAAATAATAAGCGATGGGAACGAAAACGATGAGAAGTAAAAGACCCCAGATGGTCCATGTCATTCTCCATCCAGTTGCATCAATCAACCAACTATTCAAGATGGGTAACAAAGCTGAACTTGCGAACCCGCCGATGGCCATGACACTTAAAGCTCTTCCTCTTTTCCCAATGAACCATTGAGGTACAAGCGTATTCGGGATAAGTGTTAAGGATCCCTGTCCAAATAATCGCAACATGAAAAACCCTAAGAACATCATGATGGCCCCTGCCATGAAAGCATTCCAAAAACAAGCAACAGCTAATAATGAGCCTGCTATGGTCATCATGGTTCGCTGCCCCCAGCGATCTACAAGTCTTCCAACTAAAAACAGTGTTAATCCCGCACACAATGTCGCTGAGGAGTATAATCCTGAAACTAGGGACCGGGAGTAATCAAAATCACTAATATAATGCTCAATAAAAATCGATATCGAATAGGTTTGTCCTGGTCCAGAAAAGAACATACTTAATCCAGCTACCGCAACGATCATCCAGCCATAATAGAACGGTGTTGAGACCGGAGCCTCACTTCTTATTGGTTTCTTCATATTTTACCTCTTCCTTTTAAAAACTAGCGAATCATACGTACAATAAAATAAACCAGCTATATTCATAACTGGTTTCAACATCCTATATCCAATTTAAATCCTATAGGTGTTCTCCGTGCTGGAGTTTCCTAATGTGCTCTCTTAAGTCCTCTTTTTTCACTCTCCAATGACGACCGATTTTAAATCCTGGAATCCGGCCTTCTTGGACTAATTTATATGTAGTGACTTCACTAATTTGTAAATATTCTGCTACCTGGGATATTGTCATGATCTCTTGTTCGTTTTCCATGAGTAGACCTTCCTTTAACTGAAGTGTTTATATACAGTTTAAACTCTTTGTGGCCATATCTCAACTTGATTTATTTAGGAAGTAACGTCTCTGGCACACCTCCCTCTCCCTTACACTTTTTACATTTTACCTTAATGGTCACGCCTAGTATTTGCCTCCCAACCTTTCCCTTCCCTTTACACCATTGACACAAAACATAGATTGCCCTATAAACGCACTCTCTTCAGTTAAATGGTTTATAAATTATTTATTTCATTTATAATTTATTATAATTGAATGGTATTTTCAAGTAAGAGGACTCTTCGGGTGTTGCTTCATAAAATTGACGCTCCTTATGAAGATCATGGTGTAGACGGAGAACCATAATTATTCCTTTAGGAGAACACGGCATATGTGTTCTCCTTTTCTCATGGGTTTATTTCACAATTAGAACAGGACATTGAGCTCGTTTGGCCACTTTGTGACTCACACTTCCCAACACCATTTCTTGAAGACCGTTTAACCCTCGACTGCCAATTACCACGACATCAAATTGATTTTGATTAGCGTACTTAACAATCGTTGGACCTGGATCACCTTTTATAATTTTAACTTCATAGGATACATCTCTTTCCTTTAAAACATCTACCGTAGCTTCTAACCGCTCGCTTCTTTTTTGCAACAGAGATTCTTTACTAACTTCTTTTAAAATGTCTGATTTAGATGTGGAGCCATCTATAGAATATAGAACTGTAACGATAGAATCATTATTCGCTAAAGCTAGATGCGCAGCATTTTTTGCAGCACGTACCGCATGTGCAGATCCATCAGAGGCTAACAATATTCGACTAAACATTGCATTCATCTCCCTTTTTAAACGCTATTGTAAATTTTTTATTAATGTAAACGCTTAACATTCAAAATGGCATTGCAATCCAAATCATTATCTTATACTCTATTATAGTCAGTTATAAAAGAAGAAGAAATAAAAACAATCAATTATTCTATTTTATACAAACTTGGCTACTGCGAGACTCAGTAGTCCTCAAATAAAATCCATTTAAGAAAGAGGGTATTTATGTCGACATTATCTATTAAAGAAAATTGGCTTGGGAACGTTAAAGGAGACGTTCTCTCGGGAATCGTTGTAGCCTTGGCTCTTATTCCTGAAGCCATTGCATTCTCCATTATCGCTGGAGTAGATCCGATGGTGGGACTTTATGCTTCGTTCTGTATTTCTGTAGTCATTGCTTTTATGGGTGGACGTCCGGGTATGATTTCTGGTGCTACAGGAGCTATGGCTTTAGTCATGATCACGTTAGTCGCACAACATGGCATTGAATATTTGTTAGCCACCACGATCTTAACCGGTGTTCTTCAAGTTCTGTTTGGTGTATTTAAATTAGCTCGCTTCATGAAGTTCATTCCACGGTCAGTAATGGTAGGATTCGTCAATGCATTAGGAATCCTAATTTTCACTTCTCAATTACAGCACTTTAAAAATGAACCATGGATTATCTATGCTCTTGTCGGTTTAACGCTAGCTATTATCTATCTACTTCCTTTAGTTTCAAAAGCCATCCCTTCTACTCTTGTAGCAATCGTAGTCGTATCGGCAATTGTGATTTGGATGAATATAGGAGTAAGAAACGTTGGGGATATGGGAGAATTAACCCAAACCCTTCCAATGTTTGCATTGCCTAATATCCCATTAAACTTTGAAACTCTGATGATTATTTTCCCTTATGCCTTAGCTTTGACCATTGTAGGGTTACTCGAATCGTTATTAACCTCATCTATTGTTGATGATATGACAGATACAGATAGTAATCAGAATAAGGAGAGCCGTGGACAAGGATTCGCCAATATCGTTACTGGTTGCTTTGGCGGTATGGCCGGTTGTGCTATGATTGGCCAGTCAGTTATTAACGTAAAATCTGGCGGCAATGGCCGTCTATCTTCCTTAGTTGCCGGAATTGTTCTCATGTTCTTAATCATTGTTCTCGGAGATATAGTCGTCCAAATTCCAATGGCTGCTCTAGCTGGGGTTATGATTATGGTTTCCATCGGGACGTTTGATTGGAGCTCCGTAAGAAATATCCACAAAGTTCCTGTTTCAGACGCTGCTGTCATGGTAATTACCGTTTTAACAGTGGTATTAACTCACAACTTAGCCTATGGCGTTCTTGCTGGAGTCGTTCTGAGCATGATTTTCTTCGCAGTGAAGATTTCCAAAGTTCGTGTTCTCTCTCTCTATGTCAATGAAGGAAAAAAACGTATCTATTATGTGCAAGGACAATTGTTCTTTGCGTCTGTCACTGACTTTTTAGATTCCATTGACTTTAAAGACACGGCGGAACATGTGGAAATCGATTTAAGCGAATCTCACTTATGGGATGATTCTGCAATTGGTGCCCTAGATAGTGTGGAAGCAAAGTTTGAGCAAAGTGGCATCCACGTAAGCTTTAAAGGGTTGAACGGTGAAAGTTCTCGATTACTCACTCGGTTAGGTGGAGTATCTAGAAGCTCTGGCCACTAATATGAATTAAAGGAGTACAACAACCTATGTTTAACAAAATTTTATTAGCTACGGACGGTTCTGAACATTCAAGCCGTGCGATTAAACAAGCTATAAAAATGGTCTCCCCCTATAAAGACCAAGTAAAAATAGATTTAATTTATGCTGTAGATGGAGACACATCCAAATCTGATGTTTTGAAGTATGGGGATTCTCATACGGCAACCATTAAACGCAAAGAAAGATTCATGGAAACTATACAAGGGATTGAATCAAAAGGAGTCAAAGCGGACATTATTCTTCTGCACGGAGAACCAGCTGAAGAAATTGTTGAATATGCCAACAACCATGATTATGATTGTGTGGTCATCGGCAGTCGTGGAAGAAACAAGTTCCAGACTCTAATTTTAGGTAGTGTCAGCCATAAGCTGGTCAAGTATATTCAATCTCCTGTTATCGTCGTTAAGTAAAAAAAAACGTGTAGCCGAGATGCTTTCCTGGCTACACGTTTTTCATTGAAAATCATTGGCTGTGGAATAACCAATGATTTGGCATTTGAAACAGGGATTGGGGTCCTGATTCAAAACCGGACTCCCTTCACTATATCTAATCTATCCATTTTAATCAATCAGACCACCAACAAAGGACAATTATACCAAATTAAATATAATTAATTATAATATGATATAATTGAACTGAAATTTCAACAAAGCGGTGAGTATGATGTTAGAGGATACAGGAGAACGTGTTATTCCGAAAGAAATGGATCCAACCAATAGTTTACTGCTCGAACACATTGCAAGGTACACTTTTTCTACTCCTTATGTGAAGGGTAGGGTTCTAGACCTCGCCTGTGGAACAGGTTACGGAAGTGCCATGGTAGCAAAAGAAAAGAAAAAGGATATAGAAGAAATAATTGGGATAGATATTTGTTCTGAAACGATCAAATATGCCATTCAAAATTATTATCACCCTCTCCTTACCTTTAAACAAGGAAATGTTATGAACCCCTCATTAAAAAACGAAATTGGAGTATTTGATACAATCTTATGCTTTGAAACGATCGAGCATGTGAAAGATGATCGTGCTTTTATGGAGAGAATGTATGAGTTATTGAAACCAGACGGCACGCTGATACTCTCCACTCCTTTCGGAAAGGGAAGAGATTATCCTTGTGGTTCCCCGTTTCATTACTTTCAATTGTCGAAGAAAGAGTTCCAGGAACTATTCACTTCTTTTTCCGAAGTGGAAATCTTTTATCAAAGGGGAGTCACGATTGAGCCCCCTAGAGAGGATGTGTATTATCCTCTCGGTGTCGCAGTATGTAGAAAATAATCCGCAAAATACACGAGCAAAGGAGTCACTATGAAAAAAAGTAAAGTACTTACAGGTATTTTCGGATGTATAGTTTTATGGTTTGTCGGAGCTTATCGATTGGCAACTGAATCACTAAGTATCTATCCACTTATTCTTTCTGTATTATTTGTCCTCGGAAGTCCTGTCGCGGTTGTGGTTATGATAATAAAATTAAAAAACGCTCAGCTTAATGGGAATCTGCATTAAAAAAGAGATTAACTCAAAATAGTGTTTGATCCTCCTTCTTACAATCTATATTACCCAGATTTAAAAAAGTCTCTCAACAATTTAAAATTTGTTGAGAGACTTTTTCTTTGAACTTAATTTTAGTTTTAAATCACATAAAGTATGTCATTCAAGAGTATTACAAGGCTGCAAACCCCTTCATATCAAGCTTTTGGACGTTATTACATCATGCCGCCCATATATCCGATAATTTGTAACATGTTTAACATGAGTTAACTAACGCTAATAAACCCGCACCATTAATGGATTTACTTCAATGGTAAAAGTTGTAAGCAACGGTGCTAAAATCCCATATAACAACGGTTTCAAATTCCCCAATAATAACGGATAATCATTTCTATATTACATAGTGATTTGGAGTGTAGAGATGATGGTCAAGATTGGGGAGTTTTTTATGATTCGAGAGTTACATCAAAAAGGGTGGACAATCACCGCTATTTCTGAAGAAACCGGATTTGATCCTAAAACCATTCGTAAGTACATAAATTCTGACGAATTGCCAAAGAAAAAAGGCACTCAAAAGAGACAAAGTAAACTGGATCCTTATAAAGAATACTTAGAAAAGAGGATTAAAGAAGGTACTACAAACTGTGAGGTTCTCTTAGAAGAGATTATGGCTTTAGGTTATGATGGGAAGATTACAATCCTTCGGGATTTTGTACGTCCTTATCGGGCTCGTCCTAAAAAGCAAGCAACTATACGATATGAGACTACACCTGGAAAACAAGCTCAAATGGATTGGGGACATGTTGGTAAGTTTGAAGTTGATGGAGAATCTAAAGAGGTTTATGCATTTACCATGGTGTTAAGCTACTCAAGAATGAAATACGTTGAATTCACGGATAGTATGGATTTAGAAACCTTAATGAAATGTCATATGAACGCATTCGCATATTTTAACGGAGTTCCAGAACAAATTCTATATGACAATATGAAAACGGCTGTTATTAAGCACAATCCAATTGAAATAAGATTTAATCGAAAATTTGAAGAGTTCTTAGCTTACTATGGAATAGCTCCAAAAGCATGTAAACCGTATAGACCGCAGACTAAAGGAAAAGTAGAAAATGCGGTGGGGTATATAAAGAAGAATTTCATGCAGCGTAAACATACGCCCACACTAAGAGCATTAAATGAAGATATGAGAAAGTGGCTCAATCAAACAGCGAATCGAAAGATTCACCAAACAACCATGGAATCTCCACAAACTCGCTTTCAGCATGAACAGAAATACTTAAGTGCTTCTAACAGTAAACCGCTATTTCCTATTAACCATTGGGAGATTAGAACGGTAAGTAAGGATTGTTTTATTTCTTATCAAGGGAAACGGTATTCCGTACCTTACCGGTACGTTGGTCAAGAATTAAAGATTAAAGAAACGTTAGATCATCATTTAGAAGTGTACGATTCTATTGAATGTATAGCTAAGCATCCTCTAATGCTTGGTAAGGCCCGAGACCATATTAATCTTGAACATTATAAAGGACTGCAAACGACTACTGTTGGTTTGCCGACCCCCAGCCGTTTACAGTCCACTAACATTGAAGTGGAACAACGCCCTCTTCGCATGTATGAGCAACTAGAAGGAGGTGATCAATCTTGACCACTAACCTTTTAGTTGAACGTTTAGAAAAGATCGGTTGGCATTATACCGCCGATCAAATTGATGGTCTACTCGAAGACGCATCTAAAAATAATGTACCATACTCGGACTTCTTAATCACGATTTTGTCTCAAGAAATCGAACAAAAGGAAAAACAAGCTTTAGAAAAACGCCTTAAGAAAGCAAAGTTACCGTACATTAAAAGCATCCATGATTTTGACTTTAGCTTCCAACCTAGTATTGATAAGCGCAGAGTCAAAGAAGTTTTGTCAGGAAGGTACATTCATAATGGAGATAACATCCTTCTTCTAGGACCTCCGGGTGTGGGAAAGACTCACTTAGCTATATCTATGGCATTTGAAGC
>NZ_JRNX01000010.1 GCF_000786645.1 Halobacillus sp. BBL2006 | reverse complement strand
TTTTCTTTTCTCTTTTAGTTGGCTAATGTTTCGATCCTCATAGTCTTTTGTAACCGATTTATTTTTGTTGTAAACAACCCCTCCATATACCTTCTTTATAGTTGAAGATTTAGCTAATTCATTGATATCTCTTCTGATTGTGTTTAGAGATACTTTGAAGTGTTCTTTCAACTCTTCCAACGATGCCTCGTGTTTGTCTTTTAAATATTCTTCAATTTGGTTAATTCGTTTAACCTTCATGAAGGACCATCCCCCTATTATTTTCCGCTTCCCACCATATGTCCAAAGCATATGGTGGAATATCCGTTATTTGTAGCTATATTGTAGCACAATTCATTGCATATATCATCAAATAAACATAAAAAATTATCAAAAGTTGATCAAAATATATTTAACACTTGACTATTATGTGATTGATTGATAATCTTTATTCATAACTTAATCACTTTTCTGAAAACGATTAATCGAGGAGGATGTAAAATGCCAGAAACTAAGATACTTAAAAATTATATCAATGGTGAATGGGTCGAAAGTAAAAGTACTGAAACAATTGATGTCTATAATCCCGCTACTAAAGAAGTCATGGCTCAAGTTCCGCTTTCTACTAAAGAGGAATTAAATCAAGCTGCTCAGGTTGCTGAAGATACCTTCCATGAATGGAAAAACGTCGCTGTTCCTAAGCGTGCTCGTATTCTATTCAAGTTTCAACAAGTGTTGATCGACAATAAAGAAGAGCTTGCGGAAATTATTACGAAAGAAAATGGAAAGAGCCTGAATGAGGCACTTGGTGAAGTACAGCGGGGTATTGAAAATGTAGAATTCGCTGCTGGAGCACCAAGTCTTATGATGGGAGATTCCTTGCCTTCCATTGCAACTGATATCGAAGGTACCAACTACCGTTACCCTGTCGGTGTTGTCGGCGGTATTACTCCGTTCAACTTTCCAATGATGGTCCCTTGCTGGATGTTCCCGATGGCAATTGCGACAGGTAATACATTTGTATTGAAGCCATCAGAAAAAACTCCACTACTCATTGAAAAAATTGTTGAGCTGCTGGAAGCTGCCGGTTTGCCGAATGGTGTATTCAATGTCGTAAACGGAGCACATGATGTGGTAAATGGAATTCTTGATAATGAACATATCAAAGCTATCTCCTTTGTAGGTTCAAAACCAGTTGGTGAATATGTCTACAAGAAAGGTACAGACAACCTTAAGCGCGTCCAGGCACTTACTGGAGCCAAAAACCATACGATTGTACTCGACGACGCTAAAGTGGATCAGGCAGTTAAAGAAGTGATCGGTGCAGCATTCGGTTCTGCTGGTGAACGTTGCATGGCAGCAGCAGTCATAACTGTTCAGGAAGGTATCTATGATGATTTCATTCAGAAACTTAAGACGGAAACGGAAAACATCAAAATGGGCAACGGACTGGATGAAGGCGTATTCCTTGGCCCCGTGATTAGAGAAGAAAATAAAGATCGCACCATCCAATACATTGAAGAAGGTGAAAAAGAAGGTGCCAATCTTCTTCTTGACGGGCGTGAGAATTGTTCCAACGAAGGCTATTTTGTAGGACCGACTATTTTTGAAGATGTTAAAACAGATATGAAGATTTGGAAAGATGAAATCTTTGCACCTGTCCTGTCCATTGTCAAGGTGAAAGATTTGAAAGATGGTATTAAAGTCGCCAATCAATCAGAATTTGCAAATGGTGCCTGCCTGTTCACGGACAGTGCTTCAAGTGTACGTTATTTCCGTGAAAATATCGATGCAGGCATGTTGGGGATCAACCTGGGAGTACCTGCTCCAATGGCAATCTTTCCGTTCTCCGGCTGGAAATCTTCCTTCTTTGGTTCCCTTCATGCTAATGGAAAAGATGGTGTAGAGTTTTACACAAGAAAAAAAGTTGTGACAGCGCGTTATCAGGAACCAGAATTTTCTGAGGAGGGTTAATAGTGGCTGATCTATTATATAAAAGAAGAGAATTAAAGTTATCCGAAGGGGTAACTTTAATTCAAGATTTGAACAAATCAAACACAGGACTTGAATATGTGCAATTTAAAGTAATTGAAATGGAAGAAGGTGCTGAGTACGAAGAAAATCTTGATAGTACGGAACTGTGTGCTGTTGTACTGACAGGAAATGTGGACGCCGATGTCGATGGGGAAACTTACTCAGACCTGGGGACTAGAGAATCCGTTTTTGACAAAAAGCCGACAGATAGCATTTATGTACCTTCCACCAAAAACTTTAAAGTCAAATCTAACAAACATGCAAAACTGGCTCTATGTTACTCAAACTCTACTAAAGTATTGGACACGAAAGTAATTCGTGCGGCAGACAATGATATTGAAGAACGGGGGAAGTACTCCAATCAAAGACTTGTCCACAATATATTGCCTGATTATGTAGATATCCCTGAAAATCTTTTGGTAGTAGAGGTGTATACAGACAGTGGAAACTTTTCGAGCTATCCCCCACACAAACATGACCAAGATAATCTCCCTGAAGAATCGATGCTGGAGGAAACCTACTATCATGAAGTGAATCCAGAACAAGGATTTGTATTTCAGAGAGTATATACCGATGATCGTGCCTTAGATGAAACGATGGCTGTCGAGAACCAGGATTGTGTTTCTGTACCGAAAGGCTATCACCCGGTAGGAGTCCCGGATGGGTATGACCTTTACTATCTAAATGTTATGGCTGGGCCAAAGAGGAAATGGAAGTTTCATAATGATAAAGACCACGAATGGATTTTAGAGAGGGGTTAATGATGAAAAAACTGGACTTAATAACATTTGGCAGAGCAGCTATTGATTTAAATGCCACAGAATATAATCGTCCAATGGAAGAATCGATGACTTTTACCAAATATGTTGGAGGATCACCTGTAAATATAGCAATTGGAACTTCTAAACTGGGATTGAATGTCGGGATGATCGCGAAAGTATCTGATGACCAGCATGGTAACTTCGTAGTAGATTATATGAATGAATCAGGAGTGGACACGCAATACGTTAAGAAAGATACAGAAGGCAGGAAAATTGGTCTTACCTTCACGGAAATCAAGAGCCCGGAAGAGTGTAGCATCTTAATGTATCGTGACAATGTAGCGGACCTTTATTTAAGCGTTTCGGACTTTGATGACGACTATATTAAAAGTGCCAACACACTCCTTGTTTCCGGTACATCTTTGAGTCAGTCTCCATCAAGAGAAGCGGCGCTGCATGCGGTTGATGTGGCTAAAAGAAATGGTGTTGAAGTAATTTTTGAGTTGGATTATCGCCCTTATACATGGAAAAGCAAAGACGAGACTGCTGTTTATATGACAGCGGTTGCAAGAATGGCGGATATCGTCATTGGCACAAGAGATGAATTCGACGTGATGGAAAATGGGGAAAGTAACACCGATGAAGAAACGGTAAAACAGCTCTTGGAACACTCCGCACACTTGATTATCGTCAAACATGGCGTAAAGGGATCAAGAGCTTTCACCGATGATGGGGAAGTTATTGAAGGTACCATTTACAAAACCAAAGTGTTAAAAACGTTCGGTGCAGGCGACTCTTTTGCCTCTGGTTTCATTTATGCGATGAAAAACGATAAAAGCATTAAAGAAGCATTACAGTATGGCAGCGCAGCTGCTTCTATCGTGGTATCTAAGCATAGCTCATCAGATGCGATGCCAACAGTCGCAGACATTGAAAACTTAATGAATAGTCATGAAGGGTGAGTTTTCATGTCAAAAAAAATCAAATTAACTACTTCACAGGCACTTGTGAAGTTTTTGAATAATCAGTATATCCATTTCGATGGTGAGGAATCTCCGTTTGTCGAAGGAGTTTTTAACATTTTCGGTCATGGAAACGTGCTTGGACTCGGTCAGGCTCTCCAGGAGAATGCGGGAGATCTGAAAGTCATTCAAGGTAAGAATGAGCAAGGTATGGCGCACGCTGCTGTAGCTTTTTCAAAAGAAAACTTCAGAAGAAAAATCTTTGCTGTCACTTCTTCTGTAGGACCTGGCTCCGCAAACCTAGTAACAGCCAGTGCGACGGCATTAGCTAATAACCTGCCAGTTCTATTCCTGCCAGGTGACACGTTTGCAACTCGTCAGCCTGATCCGGTGTTGCAGCAGATTGAACAGCTGCACAGCCATAGAATCACCACTAATGACGCTCTGCAGCCTGTATCCCGTTACTGGGATAGGGTTGAAAGACCTGAACAGCTGATGTCAGCGCTACTGCGCGCTTTTGAAGTAATGACGAATCCTGAAACTGCTGGTCCTGTCACGCTATCAATTGCCCAGGATGTGGAAGGTGAGTCGTTTGAATATGAGGAGTCCTTCTTCCGAAAAAGAATTCATTACGTTGATCGTGTCGTACCATCTGAAGCAGCACTAGAACGAGCGAAGGAAGCGATCCGTACCTCGAAGAAACCGCTTATTGTTGTAGGCGGCGGAGCGAAGTACTCCCTGGCAGGCAAAGAAATCGCTAATTTTTCACAAAAGTACAAAGTGGCGCTTGCCGAAACACAGGCAGGGAAATCCACTGTATCTTCTGATCATCCATATAATATGGGAGGGCTTGGAGTCACTGGAACCTTGGCTGCAAACAAGGCTGCTAAAGAAGCTGACTTAATCATTGGTATTGGTACAAGGTATACCGATTTCACTTCCTCTTCCAAAACAGCATTCAATTTTGATGAGTCGACATTCATTAATATTAATGTCAGCAGGATGCAAACGTATAAGATGGATGCCATACAGCTGGTGGGCGATGCGAAAGCAACCGTTGAACGTCTTGATGATCTGTTGAACGGTTATGAAAGCGAATTTGGTAAACAGCTGGAAAGCTACAAAAATGAATGGCTGGACGAACGAAAGAGATTAGGCGAAATAATCGTTGATTTCGATAATGAAGCTTATACACCGGAAATCAGTGATGCTTTCGGCCACGAAAAACTCAAGGATTATGCCAATGCATTAGAAACAACTTATCCTCAGACTAATGCATTGATTAAAGTAAATAATTTGATCGATCCTTCCAGTTACGTTGTCACTTCTGCTGGTTCTCTGCCAGGGGACATGCACCGGTTGTGGAATCCAACCGTGGAAAACACCTACCATGTCGAATACGGCTACTCAACGATGGGTTATGAAATAGCGGGCGCTTTAGGCGTAAAAATAGCCCATCCGGATAAAGAGGTCTATAGCATGGTTGGGGATGGAAGCTTCTTAATGCTTCATACAGAAATGGTGACCGCTCTTCAATATGGATACAAGCTGAATATCGTACTCTTTGACAACTCTGGTTATGGATGCATTAATAACCTTCAAATGGGGCACGGGAGTGACAGCTACTGTACAGAATTCACCAAATCTGATGGCAGTATTCTTACCGTGGATTATGCGAAAGTAGCAGAAGGTTATGGCTTTGATACATTCAGAGCCAAAAATGATCAGGAACTGGAAGAGGCGATCAAGCAAGCACAACAAAGTGAAAATTCCACATTGATTGATATAAAAGTATTGCCCAAGACGATGACAGATGGTTATGAGAGCTTCTGGAATGTTGGGATCTCGGAACATTCCGCTAATGAAAACGTCATGGACAAAGTAAAAGAAGTGGTTAGCATGAGAACCAAGGCTAAACAATATTAAGAGAAAAAGAGTGAGATAAATGAGAACAATTAAAATTGGTGTCGCTGGATTAGGCCGTCTAGGCCTGGTCCATGCGGACAATATTTACAACATGAAGCATGCAGAGTTGACGGCCATTTCCAATTTGGATGAAGAAGTCAATAAGGAAGTACAGCACAGATATGATGTTCCTTATGCATATACACAGTATGAAGAGATGGTTAAAAATAAAGAATTAGACGCCGTGTGTATTGTGACGCCTTCCGGTTTTCATACCGAACATATTCAAATGGCTCTGGAGCATAACCTCCATGTGTTCTGCGAGAAACCGATTGGTTTGGATGTTGAAGATATTAAGCGTACATGTCAGGTAATCGACCAAAGTGACCGGATATTCCACTTAGGATTTATGCGTAGATATGACGCCGATTATTTATATACGAAAGAAATGATCGATAACGGAGAGATTGGTGATATTTCCATTATTCGTTCTTATGGAATCGATCCGATTGCCGGACTGGACAGCTTTGTAAAATTTGCTAAAAAGAGCCCAAGCGGCGGCATTTATCTGGATATGAGTGTCCACGACATCGACGTTATTCGCTGGTTTACCAATTCTGAAATCAAAAAAGTTTGGGCAACGGGCAATAACAAAGCAGCTCCTGAACTGGATGAATTGAATGAAGTGGAAATTGGTACCGTGACCATGCAACTTGAAAATAATGTAACCGCTTTTTTGGTGGGAGGACGTACAGCCAGCCACGGGTACCACGTTGAAACAGAAGTTATCGGTACCAAAGGGATGGCCCGGATTGCTGCAACCCCTGATAAAAACAAAGTAACCGTCTTTAATAATAATGGGGTGGTCAGACCAACATCTCAAAGCTTTCCGGAACGTTTCAGGGAGGCCTATGTGGATGAAATCAAGGATTTTGTTAGATGCATTCGTGAACAGACGAAACCGGGAGTTTCAGCTGAAGACGGGTTAAGAAGTACAGAAGTCGCGCTTGCATGCCAAAAGTCCTTCGATGAGGAGAACCTGGTAGAACTTAAATACGAAGGGTGATTAGAAAATGGACAATATTAAGTTGGGCTGCGCCCCTATTGCCTGGACGAATGATGACATGCCTGAATTGGGAGCAGAGAATTCCTTTGAACAATGCATCAGTGAAATGGCACTGGCGGGATATAAAGGAACGGAAATTGGTAACAAATATCCGAAAGACCCAGAAACTTTAAAAAAATACCTGGAGATCAGAGGGTTGGAAGTTGCAAGTGCCTGGTTCAGTGCCTTCTTGATAACTCAGAATTTTGAAGAAGTAAAAAAAGCTTTCCTTGAACACAGAGACTTTCTCCATGCGATGGGAGCGGAAGTGATTGTAGTGTCTGAACAAGGGAACAGCATTCAGGGGCAGATGGATACCCCGCTGTTCGATCAAAAACCGACTTTTACTGAGGAAGAATGGAAGCGATTCACTTCGGGGCTGAAGAAACTAGGGGAACTGGCTAATGAAAAAGGGATGACATTAGTCTATCACCACCATATGGGAACCAGTGTCCAGACAACTGAGGAAATCGATAGACTTATGGAAGAAACAGATCCCGAAAAAGTCAGTTTGCTGTACGACACCGGGCATCTCGTTTTCTCTGGTGAAGACCCTCTTTATATATTGGATAAATATTTTGATAGAATCAAGCATGTCCATTTCAAAGACATCAGAAAAGAGATTGCCAGTGAAGTAATCGATAAGAAAGACAGTTTTCTTACCGGCGTAAAGAAAGGCGCTTTTACTGTACCGGGTGATGGATTTATTGATTTTAAGCCGATCATGGATTATTTAATAACGAACAATTATCATGGGTGGGTTGTTGTCGAAGCTGAACAGGATCCTAGTATATGCAATGCATTCGAGTATTCGTTAAAAGCGAAACGTTATATCGACAGTTTAATCTAGAACAAAAGGGGAAGGAATATGAATTGGTTTGCTATTTTTAGTTTCGCAGCCATTTTATTGGCTATTTACCTTTACGCTTATTACAGAAGTAGAAACGTGGATACCCATGATTCAGAAGGATATTTTTTAGGGGGGCGTTCGCTGGTAGGAACGACTGTTGGAATGTCTATTGTTATGACAAACCTATCAACAGAACATCTCGTCGGTCAGAACGGGCAAAGTTATGTAGCCGGAGTAGAAGTGATGGCTTGGGAAGTCACAGCTTCTATAGCAATTGTCATGCTCGCTTGGGTTTTCCTTCCAAAGTATTTAAAATACGGGGTAAACACAATATCTGATTTTATTGAAGTTAGATATGACACTATGACAAAAAGGATTGTATCTATTCTATTTATGTTTACATACACGGTCAGTTTTATGCCGGTTGTATTATATTCAGGGTCGTTAATTTTTAATGACTTGTTCAATATTGAAGGAGCTCTCGGAGTCTCTTCGATGACAGCTGTGGTAATCGTCGCTACATTTATAGGGATTATAGGTGTTCTCTATTTATTTGTCGGTGGACTGTCGCTGGTAGCGAATAGTGATTCCATTTATGGAATTGGTCTGATTGTAGGCGGACTTTCTATTACGATTTTAGGTCTTATTGCATTAGGTGAAAGCAGTTTTATAAACGGAGTAGACCGTCTTGTGTCTGAATCTTCTGATAAGTTGAATGCATGGGGAGCTGTAGATTCAGAAATTGTTCCTTGGCCGACACTTTTCTTTGGAATGTTTTTTAATAATCTGTATTTCTGGTGTACCAATCAGATGATCGTCCAAAAAGCTTTAGCTGCCAAGAACTTAAAGGAAGCTCAGAAAGGTACCATGCTTGTAGGTTTCTTTAAAATATTTGGAATTTTCTTCCTGGTAATTCCGGGCATCATCGCTTTCAACCTCTTTGGCGGTGAGATGCAAATGGATATGGCATACCCGACTCTCCTTGCTGAGGTACTGCCAAAATGGGCTTATGGAATATTCGGTGCCGTGGTGTTTGGAGCAATCATGAGCTCTTTCATTGGTGCCCTGAATGCAACTGTAACACTGTTCAGTCTTGACTTTTATAAACCTGTTATCAATAAACAAGCGAATAACCGTCAAATCGCAAAAATGGGTAGAATTCTAACCATTGTGGTGGGAATTATTGTTATCGTAATTGCCCCGATGATCTCTTTATTTCCACAAGGGCTGTTTGCAGTAATACAGGAATTCAATGGATTATATAACATGCCTCTACTTGCAATTATTTTAGTCGGGTTTTTCTCGAAGAAAACATCAGCACTAGGTGCGAAACTTACATTTATCTTCCATGTAATCACCTATAGTTTATCGAAGGTACTTCTTGCAGATATCCATTACCTGTATGTATGGAGTGTATTGTTCCTGCTTGATATTGCAATCTTGTACATATTCAGTTCATGGAAGCCTGATAAAGTAGACTTCGAATTTGAAAAGTATACGAATAAAGTAGATTTAACTCCATGGAAACATTCCAAATGGGTGGGAGCAATTATCCTTTTAACTGTTGTAGCCATGTACATCATATTCTCCCCATTGGTATTAGCTTAATTACAGAAAGGAAGTTGTCTTTATGAGCAAAGTCGTAGCAGGCGTTATTGGCGCAGGTAGAATTGGTAAATTACACATCAATAATTTAAAGGTAAATCCGAACGTACGGTTAAAAATGGTTTCTGACCTGTTTGCTGACCAATTACAAGAGTGGTTTAAGGATAGTGGGGTTGAAACGATAACCGAAGATTATAACGATATTTTTGAAGATGAAGAGATTAACACCGTGTTCATCTGCTCACCCACTAGCACACACTCTGACCTGATTAAAATGGCAGCAAAGTCCAACAAACACGTATTCTGTGAAAAGCCGATCAGTTTCGATGATTCGGAAACGCTTGAGGCATATCAAGAAATTAAAAGAGCACGGGTGAAATTCCAAGTCGGATTCAACCGGCGTTTTGACAGGAACTTCAAGGAAATGCAAAGTAGAGTAGGAAGTGGCAAGGTTGGGGACGTCCACGTACTGAAGATTACTTCCAGAGACCCTAACCCCCCGCACCTGGATTATATTGAAACGTCCGGCGGGTTGTTCATGGATATGAGTATTCATGATTTTGATATGGCGAGGTATTTAGTAGGTTCTGAAGTAGTGGAAGTATACGCGAAAGGAACAAACCTGGTTAACCCTGCTATAGCCGAAAAGAATGACATTGATACGGCTGTTATTACGTTAACATTCGAAAACGGGGCACTTGGAGTAATCGATAATAGCAGGGAAGCTGTATATGGGTATGATCAGCGTATTGAAGTGTTCGGCAATGGAGGTGCCCTAGTGGCAGATAATGAAACGGCAACAAATTTGAAGTATTTCCATTCGGATACAGTGGAAATGGATCAGCCGCTACACTTTTTCCTTGAAAGATATAATGACTCGTTCATACGGGAAACTGAGGACTTTGTAGATAGTATTGTCAACGATAGAGAAACGGAAGTGGTATTTAAAGACGGTATTATGGCCCAGAGAATCGCACAGGCTGCCAGAGAATCATACGAAAGTGGAAAACCTGTGAAAGTTAACCATGGAGTAGGGTGATGAGATGTATAATATTTTAGATGATGCATTTGAAAAAAGGTATGCTGTTCCGCAATTCAATATGAATGGATTGATCTGGCTTGAATCTATCCTGAAAACAGCAGAGAAATGCAAAGCCCCAGTAATTGTGGGCACAACAGATAAAATCG
>NZ_JRNX01000001.1 GCF_000786645.1 Halobacillus sp. BBL2006 | reverse complement strand
TTTCTCAGTAAACGGTAGTAGTTGGGCCGAAATGCTAGTAGAAAGTATTCGCTGGAAAGTAGAGCCCTTTGAAGTAGAGAAAATTAAGCTGAAATCAGAGAGTGATTCTGATGTCACCATAGGACCCTACGGAGAGCTTAAAGAAGTCCCGGCTATCAAAGATGGCGAATATTATTATCAATCATATCACCCTCCTTCTAGCCGCACCCGTCTATTAGCTCCAATTAAGGCAAACGGAAATATCTCCATTAAAGAGGCATTAATGGAGATGAAAGAAGACAAAAATTTAGAGTTCATATCTCCAGCAGTTTCGGACCATGTTCACTTCCAGTCGATATCAGAAGAGGGTGAACGTTTAAATATTAAATTGACACATGGAGAATGGAAGGATGAACAAGAAGTCCTCACTACTGTAGATTCGATCTTAATGACAGCTAGGCAATTTGGATTTGAAGAAGTGGTTTTTAATGGAGTTCAATTTCAGCCATTCCCTGCCTACGATCTTAGTGAACCGATCAAAGTTCCAGAACAAATTAATTCAATCATCATAAACAAGTAAGGGGGCTGGGACAGAAGTGTTTTAGCCATTCTATAAACCGAACGATGGTGGAATTCTTATGATAAGATGTCACCATCGTTCGGTTTTTTATGGTAGATTAGCGAATCATGTCTAATTCCTGCTATTACTTCGGGCATTTGTCTTGTATGGTGGAAGGATGGCCGCTCCGACAGAATGCTTCGCTTTCCGCGGGAACGGCCTCAGCCTCCTTGTG
>NZ_JRNX01001002.1 GCF_000786645.1 Halobacillus sp. BBL2006 | reverse complement strand
CGGTTCGTCTCGCCCAATTATATCGTGCGGGCGAACTAACACCGGTTCACATCCCAAACGAAGACGATGAAGCGTTGAGAGACCTGATTCGATGCCGCGAAGATGCTGTGCAGGATCAATTACGTGCTAAGCATCGCCTCTCGAAATTCTTATTACGTCATGAAATCCGTTTACCCAAAGGAATGAGGAATTGGACAGTAAAACACCGGCGATGGTTAGATACCCTGACCTTTGATCGTTCCTCTTTACGTTTGACCTTCCAAGAGTATTATCATCAGTTGAAGGAGATCGAATCACGCATTTCCCGATTGGAAGAAGAAATTCAACACCAGGCCACCGACAGTATACACGCTCCTATGATTCAAGCTCTTCAAGGGTTAAGAGGCATCGCTTTAATTACAGCTACGAGTCTCGTTGCGGAAATTGGCTCGTTCCAACGTTTCCCCTCTCCCCGTCAATTGATGGCCTATGCCGGTCTGGTCCCTAGCGAATCTTCTAGTGGAGGCCGGCGTAGGCAGGGGGAGGT
>NZ_JRNX01001001.1 GCF_000786645.1 Halobacillus sp. BBL2006 | reverse complement strand
CAATCGGCGCTGAAGAGCTTAACTGCTGTGTTCGGCATGGGAACAGGTGTGACCTCTTCGCCTTCACCACCACATCATATAAAGTTTGAGGTAAACCCTCAAAACTGGATAAGAATCAAAAACATCGGAAACAATCTTTCACATCAGATAGATAAGTCGTCGATCAATTAGTATCCGTCAGCTGCACGTGTCACCACGCTTCCACCTCGGACCTATCAACCTCATCGTCTCTGAGGGATCTTATTACCTTATAGGTATGGGAAATCTCATCTCAAGGAGGGCTTCATGCTTAGATGCTTTCAGCACTTATCCCGACCACACGTAGCTACCCAGCTATGCTCCTGGCGGAACAACTGGTACACCAGCGGTGTGTCCATCCCGGTCCTCTCGTACTAAGGACAGCTCCTTTCAAATTTCCAACGCCCACGACGGATAGGGACCGAACTGTCTCACGACGTTCTGAACCCAGCTCGCGTACCGCTTTAATGGGCGAACAGCCCAACCCTTGGGACCGACTACAGCCCCAGGATGCGATGAGCCGACATCGAGGTGCCAAACCTCCCCGTCGATGTGGACTCTTGGGGGAGATAAGCCTGTTATCCCCGGGGTAGCTTTTATCCGTTGAGCGACGGCCCTTCCATGCGGAACCGCCGGATCACTAAGCCCGACTTTCGTCCCTGCTCGACTTGTAGGTCTCGCAGTCAAGCTCCCTTGTGCCTTTACACTCTGCGAATGATTTCCAACCATTCTGAGGGAACCTTTGGGCGCCTCCGTTACCTTTTGGGAGGCGACCGCCCCAGTCAAACTGCCCACCTGACACTGTCTCCGGACCGGATCACGGTCCTGGGTTAGAATGTCCGTACAGCCAGGGTAGTATCCCACCAGCGCCTCCACCGAAGCTAGCGCTCCGGCTTCTAAGGCTCCTACCTATCCTGTACAAGCTGTACCAACATTCAATATCAGGCTACAGTAAAGCTCCACGGGGTCTTTCCGTCCTGTCGCGGGTAATGTGCATCTTCACACATAGTATAATTTCACCGGGTCTCTCGTTGAGACAGTGCCCAAGTCGTTGCACCTTTCGTGCGGGTCGGAACTTACCCGACAAGGAATTTCGCTACCTTAGGACCGTTATAGTTACGGCCGCCGTTTACTGGGGCTTCGGTTCAACGCTTCGCTTACGCTAACGCATCCCCTTAACCTTCCAGCACCGGGCAGGTGTCAGCCCCTATACTTCGCCTTACGGCTTCGCAGAGACCTGTGTTTTTGGTAAACAGTCGCTTGGGCCTTTTCACTGCGGCTCCTCGGCAGAGGAGCACCCCTTCTCCCGAAGTTACGGGGTCATTTTGCCGAGTTCCTTAACGAGAGTTCTCCCGCTCACCTTAGGATCCTCTCCTCATCTACCTGTGTCGGTTTGCGGTACGGGCACCTCTTTCCTCACTAGAGGATTTTCTTGGCAGTGTGAACTCAGGAGCTTCGGTACTTTAGTTCCCTCCCCATCACAGCTTGACGTTGCCGGACGGATTTGCCTATCCGACCGTCTCACTGCTTGGACGCGCTCATCCAATGGCGCGCTCTCCTTATCCTCCTGCGTCCCCCCGTCGTTCAAACGGAAAGGAGGTGGTACAGGAATATCGACCTGTTGTCCATCGCCTACGCCTTTCGGCCTCGGCTTAGGTCCCGACTAACCCTGAGAGGACGAGCCTTCCTCAGGAAACCTTAGATTTTCGGTGAAAGAGATTCTCACTCTTTTTTCGCTACTCATACCGGCATTCTCACTTCTAAGCGCTCCACCAGTCCTTACGGTCTGACTTCGCTGCACTTAGAACGCTCTCCTACCACTGATCGTTAGATCAATCCGCAGCTTCGGTGGTGTGTTTAGCCCCGGTACATTTTCGGCGCAGAGTCACTCGACCAGTGAGCTATTACGCACTCTTTCAATGATGGCTGCTTCTAAGCCAACATCCTGGTTGTCTAAGCAACTCCACATCCTTTTCCACTTAACACACACTTTGGGACCTTAGCTGGCGGTCTGGGCTGTTTCCCTTTCGACCATGAACCTTATCACCCACGGTCTGACTCCCAGAACAAAGTCGATGGCATTCGGAGTTTGACTGAATTCGGTAACCCGATAGGGGCCCCTCGTCCAATCAGTGCTCTACCTCCATGACTTTCTATTCTGAGGCTAGCCCTAAAGCTATTTCGGAGAGAACCAGCTATCTCCGTGTTCGATTGGCATTTCACCCCTACCCACACCTCATCCCCGTAATTTTCAACTTACGTGGGTTCGGACCTCCAGTCAGTGTTACCTGACCTTCATCCTGGACATGGGTAGATCACACGGTTTCGGGTCTACGACCGCATACTCACTCGCCCTATTCAGACTCGCTTTCGCTGCGGCTCCGCTTCTGCTGCTTAACCTCGCATACGGTCGTAACTCGCCGGTTCATTCTACAAAAGGCACGCCGTCACCCATTAACGGGCTCCGACTACTTGTAGGCACACGGTTTCAGGTTCTCTTTCACTCCCCTTCCGGGGTGCTTTTCACCTTTCCCTCACGGTACTGGTTCACTATCGGTTACTAGGGAGTATTTAGCCTTGGGAGATGGTCCTCCCGGATTCCGACGGAATTCCTCGTGTTCCGCCGTACTCAGGATCCACTCCGGAGGAAGGAAGGTTTTGACTACAGGGCTGTTACCTGCTCTGGCTGACCTTTCCAGATCGATTCGTCTACCTTCCTTCTTGGTAACTCCAAGGGAGTGTCCTACAACCCCAGAAAGCAAGCTTTCTGGTTTGGGCTGTTTCCGTTTCGCTCGCCGCTACTTGGGAAATCGCATTTGCTTTCTCTTCCTCCGGGTACTGAGATGTTTCAGTTCCCCGGGTGTGCCGTCCTATACCTATGAATTCAGTATAGGATGCTGTCCCATTACGAACAGCGGGTTTCCCCATTCGGAAATCTCCGAGTCAAAGCCTACTTACGGCTCGTCGAAGCATTTCGGTGTTAGTCCCGTCCTTCATCGGCTCCTAGTACCAAGGCATCCACCGTGCGCCCTTATTCACTTAACTATCTTGTGAAAAGACGTTGTTTCGTTTTGATGTTTGATGTCTTGTCATCATCAGGATCATCGTTAGATGATTCCTAATCATGTCTTATCCAGTTTTCAAGGTTCACATTGAAAGATTCTTTGATCTCTCAAAACTGAACAACCAACCACGTACGCTTCCGTTCTAAATCCTTAGAAAGGAGGTGATCCAGCCGCACCTTCCGATACGGCTACCTTGTTACGACTTCACCCCAATCATTGGCCCCACCTTCGGCGGCTGGCTCCAAAAAGGTTACCTCACCGACTTCGGGTGTTGCCAACTCTCGTGGTGTGACGGGCGGTGTGTACAAGGCCCGGGAACGTATTCACCGCGGCATGCTGATCCGCGATTACTAGCGATTCCGGCTTCATGCAGGCGAGTTGCAGCCTGCAATCCGAACTGAGAATGGTTTTATGGGATTTGCTACACCTCGCGGCTTCGCTGCCCTTTGTACCATCCATTGTAGCACGTGTGTAGCCCAGGTCATAAGGGGCATGATGATTTGACGTCATCCCCGCCTTCCTCCGGTTTGTCACCGGCAGTCACCTTAGAGTGCCCAACTGAATGCTGGCAACTAAGATTAGGGGTTGCGCTCGTTGCGGGACTTAACCCAACATCTCACGACACGAGCTGACGACAACCATGCACCACCTGTCACTTGGTCCCCGAAGGGAAATCCCTATCTCTAGGGAGGTCCAAGGATGTCAAGACCTGGTAAGGTTCTTCGCGTTGCTTCGAATTAAACCACATGCTCCACCGCTTGTGCGGGCCCCCGTCAATTCCTTTGAGTTTCAGCCTTGCGGCCGTACTCCCCAGGCGGAGTGCTTAATGCGTTAACTTCAGCACTAAGGGGTGGAAGCCCCCTAACACCTAGCACTCATCGTTTACGGCGTGGACTACCAGGGTATCTAATCCTGTTTGCTACCCACGCTTTCGCACCTCAGCGTCAGAAACAGACCAGAGAGTCGCCTTCGCCACTGGTGTTCCTCCACATATCTACGCATTTCACCGCTACACGTGGAATTCCACTCTCCTCTTCTGTCCTCAAGTTCCCCAGTTTCCAATGACCCTCCACGGTTGAGCCGTGGGCTTTCACATCAGACTTAAGGAACCGCCTGCGCGCGCTTTACGCCCAATAATTCCGGACAACGCTTGCCCCCTACGTATTACCGCGGCTGCTGGCACGTAGTTAGCCGGGGCTTCCTCGTTAGGTACCGTCAAGGTACCGCTCTATTCGCACGGTACTTGTTCTTCCCTAACAACAGAACTTTACGATCCGAAGACCTTCATCGTTCACGCGGCGTTGCTCCGTCAGACTTTCGTCCATTGCGGAAGATTCCCTACTGCTGCCTCCCGTAGGAGTCTGGGCCGTGTCTCAGTCCCAGTGTGGCCGATCACCCTCTCAGGTCGGCTACGCATCGTCGCCTTGGTGAGCCGTTACCTCACCAACTAGCTAATGCGCCGCGGGCCCATCTGTAAGTGATAGCAAGAAGCCATCTTTCAACTCTCCTTCATGCGAAGGAAAGTGTTACCCGGCATTAGCCCCGGTTTCCCGGGGTTATTCCGATCTTACAGGCAGGTTGCCCACGTGTTACTCACCCGTCCGCCGCTCGTTCCACGAGCGTCACCCCCGAAGGGGATCAGCTCGCTTCCCGCGCTCGACTTGCATGTATTAGGCACGCCGCCAGCGTTCGTCCTGAGCCAGGATCAAACTCTCCATAAAAGTTAAGTTTGACTTGCTCATTTGCACACCGAATGTGCTTGTTTGAATTCCTTCTATAATAGAAAGAATGTTTTGACGTACTGGTTGGTTCGTTCAGTTTTCAAAGATCAAAATGTTT
>NZ_JRNX01001000.1 GCF_000786645.1 Halobacillus sp. BBL2006 | reverse complement strand
CACCTTCTCCTTTTTGTTATCTAGTTCCAGTGCCTAGCGGCTAGTGAGACTTCCCTCGCTTCTGTACGATAAGTCAACATCGACGCGCTACCGCTTATCGTGTTTCCTTTATCTCCTCCAGTTCAGTTGAGTTGCGAAGCCAAGACCCTCGAGACATAAGTCAATCGCTGCAATGGAAAAAGACACTCCATTTGCACCGCTTGTCTTATGCTTGTCGGGTCTTTCGAGGCTTCTCCACATCCTAATCGTCCAGTCCATACGCCGCTGTTCAAGGCACTTCCACTTTTACATYGGGAGTCTCGTCGTTTCCCACCCAATCCAGTTGAAATATGTATAACGGATCCCACTTACAAAGGATGAGTCTTTCAGGATCCCTATTTCACTTGATATTGAGCGCTTTGTTGGAGATTCAATCTCCTAACAATGGTGTTTCCGTTCTGCTAAAAAAAGGAAGGAGGGCCGGGAAATTGCGAGACTCCTGTGGGATTCAAAGGGACAGGTGAGACCCCGGAGGACGWAGTCTGAGGAGGCTCAGCGCCCGCCCACGGAAAGCGAGTGATTTCCCGGCACTCCTTTCTCTATCCAAGGCAACGGAAACAGCCATTATCTTGAAACTGAGTCTTCAACAATCGGGAGCTTTAATGGAAYAKT